>JAIBJL010000161.1 GCA_020029545.1 Gammaproteobacteria bacterium | reverse complement strand
TACTTATCCAGCGAAATCTGCCCCAAGTCAATATCGGTATTCGGCTTGCAGGCCGTAGGGCCGCTCATCGCGCTCTTGATTGATACGACGCGCGTGTCGTAGCCGAGATCGAGACTGAACGTATTCCGCACCTACAAGCGATCGAATCCTCCCCACACCGCGATGCCGTCTTCAGCGTTTAGCGCACCTGCCCTGTGAAAGTGCATGTTCAGGTTCGGCCCCGAACCGAAGCGCTGAATTTGACAACGCCAGGGTATAGCGTTGAAATCAATGCTCGGGGGTATAAAGAAAATCGCATGCGCAGCTACCGGCGCCTGCGAATTCAGTAATTCGATCCGGCGAGCACCGAACTCGCGGGGTAGCAGCTCGTTCGGAGCACTTTGGGACATCGCCTTCGCGAACCGCTTCTCTATCGGCATCACGCTGTGAGCGACCCGGTAACGACGGTCAGACGACATCTAGCGATTTGACTCTTAAATAGAACTATTCAGGGGGAAGTATGCGTTCAGCTATTGGGACAGCCGTGGCGTGCCTGTCGATCACCGCGTTTTCGCAAGTGGCCGATGCCCAGGTTTCCAGTGATTCCAAGAGAACGGAGGGGTCGCCCCTCGAAGAAATCGTAGTGACCGCGCAAAAGCGCGAAGAGCGTCTCCAGGACGTGCCCATTTCCATCTCCGTGCTGGGGGGCGCCGCGCTCGACAGCTCCTCCGATCGCGGCGTCATCGAAGCTGTGAGTCGTGTACCGGGCGTGTTCGTTCCACAGACTGCCGGTGGAGCACGCTACGGCGGCAATTCGATGATCGCCATCCGCGGCGTTTCCTCGCCGACCGTCGGCTCGGGCACCACGGGGTACTATCTCGATAACGTCCCGTACGGGCTTGCCCAACAAGCCTTCGCGCCGGATACCAATGCCTATGACCTCGATCGGGTGGAGGTGTTGCGCGGTCCGCAAGGCACGCTGTATGGAGCCAACGCCCTGAACGGCGTGGTGCGCGTCCTCACCAAGAACCCCAACCTGAATGATGTCGAGTTCAAGGCTCGTGCGTCGCTTTCCAGCACGGAGCACGGCAACGAAAGCTATTCCGGCGATGCGGCATTCAACATGCCGATCATCTCCGAGAAGCTCGCCGCACGCGTGGTGGTCGGTTATCAGAGTCTCGGCGGTTGGATCGATAAGCCGAACCGGGATGACGCCAACGAGACGGAAAAAACCAATGCGCGCGTGAAGCTCGCTGCTCAGCTAACCGATAAGTTCTCGGCAGGCCTCTCAGCCTGGTTCTCACGGATCGACAACGAAGGGCTGTCGACGTCCTACGACGGTGGCCGGACGCAAGTTTCCCTGCTGAGAGAACCCAACGGCACCGACTTCGATATCTACAACCTCGACCTCAACTACGACGCCGGCCTCTTCTCGATCAAGAGCGCGACCAGCTACATCGACAACAAGATTCGCGGTGAATTCGACGGCTCCTACCCTCCCTGCTTTCTGTGTCTACTCTCGACCAACGGCGTCGTCACGCTTTCCAACGACTTGGACAGCACTGTGCTCGCGGAGGAGTTCGTCCTGAGCTCTAAGGGTGATGGACCGTGGCGCTGGACGCTTGGTTCGATGTATCGCGACGCCGAGGACTTCACCGCTCAAAAGGTCAACATCGGTGTATCGCAGGCCAGATATTACGTTGAGTCGAAGTCGATAGCGGTCTACGGCGAGCTGACCCGCGCGTTCGCGGACGGCCGGTTCGAGCTGACAGGCGGCCTGCGATACTTCAGAGACGAAGTGCACAATTGGGAAACATCGCGCTCATCGCTTCCCAACCAACCGCTTCCCAACGGCATTCCACCGGGCGGTCTGCAGTCGATCGAGGAAACCTTCACCAAGACCACCCCCAGGGTGGTGCTGACCTGGCATCCGAGTGACGCTGCCACGCTCTATGCAAGCTATTCCAAGGGCTTCCGTAGCGGCCTCATTCAAGGTTTCGACGTGTCGGCCGCGTACCCGGACCTCTCGCCGGCGAAACCTGACACCCTGACGAATTACGAAATCGGCGGCAAAGCGAGTTTCGGCCGGCTGAACTTCGAGACGGCCGTCTACTACATCGATTGGGAAGGCGCGCAGCAAACCACCAGCGTGGTCGTCAACGGTGTCAACCGTCCCGCCTTCTTGAACGGGGACTCGGTCAGCGGCGCTGGCGTCGATGTCGCCCTGATGTACTCTCCGGTCGATGCGCTGACACTCGGGCTCAACTACGGATGGAACGACCTCACGTACGACGCTGCGTTGTACTCGGGTAGCATTCTCGTGGCCCCGAAGGGCGATCGCCGTACCACCTCGCCGAAGACCACGGCGGGAGCGTCCATCAACTACAGCGTCGCATTGGGTGGTAGCGGCTATCGTGGCCAGTTGTCGGGTTCGGCAAATTATACTTCCGGGCAGATCGCCGACATCCTCGGCACCACCAATCCGGCTACTCGCTTCTACGCCGACTCCATGATGATCGCGCGCGCCAGCTTCGCGGTCGAGGCGCCGCAGAACTGGACTGCCACTTTGTTTGCCGACAATGTGACCGACGAGGACGGTTCTTTCCCGAGTGCGAACAGTGCGCCGTATTACACCACGGTCCTTCGACCACGGACTTACGGTGTCCAGTTCGAATATCGCTACTGACAGCGGCCAGTCGCACTCACGGGTGAGTGCGACTTTTTAATGTGACGATGTCGCCGGCGTTCTCTTGATCTTCAGAATCTCGGGCATTGATGGGAGTTCATTTCACCGGCCCCGTGAGGGGCTTGCCGTCCGGACCAAGCGTGTAAGTGGTTCCGTCGGCGCCCACGCCGTTCCGGTTATTGTCGGTGCAAGGGTATTCCAGCATGCGATAACTCGGCCCCTGACGGCGATACTGGACCTTGGCCTTCCACGGGGCGGTAAAAGCGCCGGGATCTTTTATTGTGATCTCGTTTTCGATGAGATCGGGAGCGACTTTCCGGAGGCGCTCGTGAACCGTTAGTTGATCGGTATGGTCTGCGCCAGCGTACTCTAGCCGGGTATCGGCGCGCACCCCCACCGTGTCGACCACCAGAGTGTCACCCTCCCAGCGGCCGATGGAGAAGCCGTTGTAGCTGGAATCGAGATCTTCGGGGACGGTGGTACTGCCGTCCGTGAAGATACGGCGCACCTGGCTCATCAGCTCGTAAAGGATCACCACCCTGTCCGGCAGGATCAAGAACTCCTGGGGCATGGTTGAGGCAAGGATCGCTGGCATACCAGGCCATTTGCAGTCTGCCATTGGATCATTGACCGGCGCGCCCCTTTGAGCGGCCAGAATCGACGCCCGCCACTTTTTGTCGTATTCGGGCTTCAATGGAGGTGGGTTCACCCCGACGACCGGAATCGGTGAATTAGCGCCCGGATTGGAAAAAGGACCTCGTGTGACGTTCAGCCATACCCCGCTCCAATCCTGGTAACCGGGGCGCGTTCCCTCGGCGGCCGAGACCGTTCCTGCCGACAAGATCAGACTGGCGACAGCCAAACTGATGACTTTGAGCATATGAGATCCTCATTCCGTGCAAGTGAGAGGCACTGTAGCAGCGACCCGGATCGAGCCCACACTACAGTGCCCTCTCTCATTCCGCGCTTCCCTGCGGGTTCAGTACTTGTACTCGAATTGAAGACCATAGGTTCGCGGCCGCATGAACGTATCAAAGTACGGTGGGATGGTCGCGCTCGGGAAACGACCGTCCTCGTCGGTCGCGTTGTCGACAAACAGCGTCGCGCTCCAGTTCTTCGGCGCCTCGACCATGAAGCTGGCGCGCGCGACCGTCATGGCGTCAGCCATGAACCGCACCCCCGTATTGCCGTTGACGTCAGCAAGCTGCTCGCCAACGTAGTTTGCCGAGGCGGACAGCCGGCCACTGTAGCCGCCACCCCCCAGCGCAACGCTGTAATCGATGGACGCCCCCGCTGTGGTCTCGGGCGAGCTCGCGCGGCGGTCGCCCTTCGCGGACACAAGAACGGTTCCTGCGTAAAAGGGGGCGTCGAAAGTGAGATCGTTCCATCCGTAACTGAGCGTCAGCGTCAGGGAATCGACAGGAGAGTACGCCAAGGCCAGATCGACACCGGGACCGCTGGTCGAATCCTGGGAATTGAAGACAACGTTACGTGAAATACCAGCGATAACCACCCCGGCACTTTGCTGCGCGTCCTGCCAATCGATGTAGTAGAGGGCTGTCTCGAGACTCAACCGGCCGAATTTTGCTTTGCCTCCGATTTCATAGTTCTTCAGGGTGTCAGGCTGGGCCGCCGGGATGTCCGGGCGTGCCGCCGAAACATCGAAACCCTGGACGATGCCGCTGCGGAAACCCTGCGAATAGCTTGCATAGAGTGTGGATTCCTCACTCGGATGCCAAGTCACCACAAGCCGAGGTGTCGTCTTCTTGAAGGTGTCTTTGACCGATTGCAGTCCTTCGGGCGGGATACCATTCGGGAGCGCGCCGAACGGGATCGATGTGCGCGAGTCTTCCCAATAGTGGACTTTATCCCTGAAGTATCGCAGGCCGCCCGTTACCTCGAACCGGCCGTCCGCGAACACGCGGGTGAGTTCGCCAAAGACCGCAATCGACTTCGATTCAGCGGAGGAGATGCCCGGTGATACGCTGACACTGGTGTTCTGGACGCCGTCATCCTGTGCATCGCGATACATGGAGCCAAACGTCCAGCGCCAAGGTCCCTCGCCTGTGGAGCTCAGCACCAGTTCCTCCGCGAGTACGGTACTGTCCACATCGTTGGCAAGCATGACGGTGCCGTTCGGATAAGACACGCCTTTAAACGGATTGCGATTCGGGAACGTGCAGAGGAGGCAGATCCCACTCGTATCAGGATACGAGTTTTCGAAGGTGCCACGGATCTTGTAGTCGATATAGCTCGACGCACTCTTAATCGAGAACAAGCCCGCGTCGTAGTTGAGATCGAGACTGAAGGTATCGAAGTCGGTGCTGTTGGGCTCCTTCTGCTGGGAGACTTGCGTTAGGCCGTTAGTGGAAGATGTGGAAAGTCCGCCATTGTCGACGCGCGAAATCCAGCCGGATACAACGGCCGAAAACGTTTCCGTGAGCTTTGCAGCCAGCTTCACACGCGCATTGACCTTTTCCGTATCGTTAAAGTCTTGCTTGTTTGGCTTGTCGATCCAACCGCCGAGATCCTGGTAGCCGAGCACGACGCGCGCGGCGAGCTTGTCCTCGATCAGCGGCATGTTGAACGCCGCATCGCCCGAATAGCTTTCGCTACCATGCTCTGTGCTTGAGAGCGACGCGCGAGCCTTGAACTCGACGTCATTGAAATTCGGGGTCTTGGTGAGAACGCGCACCACGCCGTTGAGGGCACTGGCTCCATACAGCGTGCCCTGCGGACCACGCAACACTTCCACCCGATCGAGGTCATAGGGATTGGTATCCGGTACGAATGCCTGCTGGGCCAGTCCGTACGGGACGTTGTCGATGTAATACGCGGTGGTACCCGAACCCACACTCGGTGAGGAGACACCTCGAATAGCAAGCATCGAATTTCCGCCGTAGCGCGCTCCAGTGGCATTGAGCGGTGCGAACACGCCAGGCACTCGGCTCACGGCTTCGATGACGCCGCGATCGGAGGAACTGTCGAGTGCGTTGCCGCCCAAGACGGAAATGGAGATGGGCACGTCCTGCAGACGCTCTTCGCGCTTCTGCGCAGTGACCACAACCTCCTCTAGAGCGCCTTCCGCACTGCTTGAAACCTGAGCATCAGCAGCCTGTGCAAAAGCAGTCATCGACAGGCACGTTACGGCTGTACCAACTATTGAACGCATTAATTTTCCTCATTGCTTCTTGGCAGCGAATCTTGTCTCACGCTCATCGCGCGGATCGAGAGCAGGCTATCTAATTTTGCAAACGTGTGCAATTTACCCTCGATGGTGACAGTCTTACTGTCCGAGTCAACCGGTTGATCAAAATAAACCACCGGAATGCCTTCGCGGTCACAGTGGGCGCCACACTTTCCGGAAGCGTTCCTGCCAGAAATTAGGAGGCCGATGATGAAATTTCGTCTAAGTCTTGTTGCCCCCGCACTTGTGGTTGGGATCGCAGTGATGTGCAACAGCTATGGAGCGGAGGGAAAGCCTCCGGTTACGGCGCCGAAACCTGTCACCCTCTCCGTATTGAATAATCCGGCGGGTACGCTTCCGATCATCGCGCAGCAAAAAGGCTTCTTTGACGAGGAGGGCTTGAACGTCAAGTTGAATCGCGCGCGGAACGCTCCCATTGCACTTGATGCGCTTCTCTCCAAGGAAGCGAACTTCGCCACAGTGCCGCCGATTGACATCGCCCGCCAGGGTCTCGACGGCAATCAGGACCTACGGGTAATCGCCACCATTTTCGCCGCGGCGGACAGTGCCATCGTAGCCCGGCGTTCAGCCGGTATATCCCAGCCAAAGGATCTGAAAGGAAAACGCCTGGGCGTAAGGGCCGGGTCTCTCTCTCAGTTTTTCGCCGAGAAGTTTCTGGCCAAGCATGGATTGTCCCGGCAGGACGTCCAGATTCAAGACGTTTCGGGTCCCGCCATGCTGACTGCTCTGCCGCAGAAGGAGGTCGACGCCATCTCGGTCTGGCAGCCACTGGTGTTCAATATCTCCCGCGCTCTTGGCCCGGAAGAAGCCATCGTCTTCGGCGACACGACCCAACGCGGAACCATAAACATCGCTGGAAGTTCAGCGTGGCTGGGTGATCATCAGGAGGAATCGCGCGCCTTGCTGCGCGCGCTCCGGAAGGCTGAGCAGTTCGTGCGCAGCCACCCGACCGAGGCACAGACAATCATCGCCGAGCAGATCGGGCTCGATCCGGAAACCCTTAAGATTGTCTGGGGCGGAACGGACTTCCGCCTGAGCCTCGATGCAGAGAATCTGACACGAGAGATCGCCGAACAAGGCATTTGGCTTACCCAGACTCAAGAGGCCCAAAAGGGCAAGACTGTCCCGGACTACCGCGCCCTCATCGATTCGAAGCCCTTCCGGTCGATGGGACGCTGATCGGACGCCAACTTCGCTCTGAATGGCATACACGTTTAGCGGATATCCACTCTGTCTTCGCCCCTCGGCTGCGCAACGTCAGTGCGCGGCCGACGTCACCCTGGCCGGCACACGAACATCGTGTGGCTCAACGTCAGGTCGTTGACCTCTCGTTCGATGGCGAATCCCGCGCGTCTTACGCAGCCGCGCATGTCATCCGAGTGGTACATTTTGCTGTTGCCGTTCGCCAGACACGTGAAATACAGCGTCGTCATGACGAGCACGAAGCGCGCGGCGGCGTGTTCCTGGTTGTCCCAGTACGTGTCGACGATGTAAAGGCGACCGTTCGGCGCGAGCGCGCGCCGCGCGCGTTCCAAAATCGACACGATCTCGTCTTGGGCAAAACAATCCAGAAACTGACTCATCCAAATTGCATCTTGATCCTTCGGGAATTCGCGCGTCGTATCCAGAAAGTCGATGGGATGATACGTCGCTCGCGCGCCACGTCCCGTCGTCGCGATGTTCTGGCGAGCCATGTCGAGCTGGCCAGGCAAGTCGAGCAGCGTAACGTTCACATCGGCATCGCGCTCCAGACAGGCTTTCGAAAACTTGCCCGTGTTCGCGCCGACATCGAGCAGGCGCTTAGGCTTGTGGGCAAAGACGATTGGCAGCGCAGCGGGGAACAACCCGTCCGAATAGTAGTGATCGAACGCGAACCAGCTTTGCCGAACGTGCGCCGGAAGATGCGCGAGGCCCTCGTAGATCGTCGACCACGGACCCAGCTCTTTCAGGCCCGCCGGCTTGCCGGTCTTCACCGCCTCGCCTAAGCCCGGCATTCCCCGATAGCAAACATCCGCGGTGAAATCCATGTTCGCACGCGTCATCGCATCCTGGAGCACCAGTAGACCGAGCTTGCGTAATCGAAAGTGATCCTCTTCGAGCGCGACCAGATCACAGACAAGCCCGGCCTCGAGCAAAACCTTCACGCCGTACAACGGCAGCTCGGCGAGCTGTGCAACGCGCTCGGCCGAAAAGCCGGTCGGCCCGCTGTTCGCAAGCGTGGAGAGAATACCCAGGTCACGCAACGCCAGCGCCGCATGGAACGCAAGCGGTGCAAATGCAAGCTTCTGAGCGTCGGCCTTGGTTTCATAGAGCGACTTGTCGTCGCGAACGATGCGTTTCGACAATTGAACCCCTTGGAACACAATCAGGCGCGCGAGCGGATAGGAAATTCAACACCGCCGTTGCTCAACCTGCATCACGGAAGTTTACTCGCAGAACGGTCCCGATGTCCGGCTGCCGACGATTGTTCTCAAACATCCGGATGGGTCCGCCGTCTTCGCGGGGATAACGGAACCAAAGTTTCCCCTAACGGGCCGGACACTCCGATCCTTCTGCGGACGGGAAGGTTCTCCCTGCGACTTTGGTCAGCGCCGGAATCTGGACTTGACGAAGCTGGTCAACCCGAAAATGCTCAATGTCGCCGCCAGCATGCCGCTCAGCGTCAGCAGAAGTTTGTAGGGCAGGAACTCAAGACGTCCTGTGTGCAGCGGATAGACGGCGTTGTACATCCGCTCGATAGTGCGCTGGATGCGCATGTCCATGCGAACATCCATGTCACCGTCCGCTGCGTCGATATAGATCTTGCTGAGACCCTGCGGATTCCATTCACCTGGTTGCTGTAGTCCGATGATGCGGTGGGGTGAGTACGCATTCGCCACCTGCGCAGTGCGAATGCGTGAACCGGGCATGGAGCGCAGTGCCCGCTGCATGGCCGGCAGCCAGTCGGCGGTACCCGGTCCGGAAATGCCGTCGAGATGCTCGGAAAAATCGAGACTGTAGGATTCGTCGCGCCACGGCTCGAGCAGCCACTGCTGTGATTGCTCGGGGAATGCCAGCACCGCGCCGGTAGTCAACGACAGCAGCAACAGCAAGGCTTCGACTATACCGATGTTCCGGTGCGCCCGAAGCAATTGCGCCCGTGCGAAACCGTTCGGCCAGAAGCCCTGGCGCAAGCCACGTCTCATGGGCCAGTACACCACGATACCCGTGACGACCAGGACGATCACGATCAGCGCCGCCAGGCCCGCCAGTGTCAGTCCCAGGTTGCCGAGCAACAGGCGATGGTGCAGGTCGTACAGCCATTCTTCCCACCGATCGTTCAACACCCATTCGGTAACGACATTGCCGCGTGCGTCGACATAGGCATACCGGTCGTCCAGCAGTGTCACCCTGGTCAGCGCAAAGTCGGCGGTCGCAAATTCGATCTGCAGGATGTCGTCGGGGCCGAATCGTTGCTCCACCGCGCTTGCGATGTGTGCCAGCGCTTGCGGTGAGGGCTCGAAGACTTCGCGCGCTTGCGGAATGCTGGCCCGAAGATAGTCCTGCTTCCAGACCAGCAGCGTGCCGCTGACGCTAACCAGCAATACCCACAGGCCCAGGAGGGCGCCACCCCAGGCGTGCATAGTGCGCAGAAAAATGAAGGGGCCCGCTTTCATGATATTGAATAGGTCACTTCGGATCGACGATAACACACGGGTCGTCGTGTGCCCTATGGATGCATTGCGACGCCAGCATTTTGCTTTGGCAGTTGCTGCTGGAATGCGGTAAAAAGCACGGCCCTCGCAGCCACGTCGGGTACTGCAGCGTGCCGGCGATTCGCGAGCGGTGTTCTGAAGACGCCGATCGCACCCACGGGCGACAAGTTTGCCTTATCCGTACCATCATGGCTTCGCAAATGAACTCTTCGGTTACTGCCGCGCCTTCGTGGCGCGGCATCGCATTGCTCGTGGCGGGTGCCTTCTTCATGGAGGGACTGGATGGCACGATCATCGTGACGGCGCTGCCGCACATGGCGACTTCCTTCCATGCCGGCGTGGTCGATTTGAACCTGGGCATCACGGTCTACCTGGTGTCCATGGGAGTCTTCATCCCAATCAGCGGCTGGATCGCAGACCGCATCGGCGCCCGCACCGTTTTCGCCGCTGCCCTGGTGCTCTTTACGCTGGCCTCTTTGTGGTGCGCCGTCAGCGACACGCTGCAATCATTCATTCTGGCGCGTG
>JAIBJL010000475.1 GCA_020029545.1 Gammaproteobacteria bacterium | reverse complement strand
GCCCACGCGCTGGAATTCGCGGCAGCGGGCTATGTGTGCCTGGTGCCCGACTTGTTCTGGCGCCAGGAGCCGGGTGTCGAGCTGTTCGATCACAAGCCCGAGGATGTGCGTCACGCGTTCGATCTTTACTACGATTTCGACTACGACCTCGCCGTGCGGGACATGGAGGACTGTGCCGCCTACCTGCGTGGATTCGAAGGGATGAGCCTGAGCGTCGGCGCCGTCGGCTACTGCCTCGGCGGCAAGCTCTGTTATCTGATGTGCTGCCGGACGGATATCGACTGCGCGGTGGCTTATTACGGTACCTATATCGAGCATCGGATTCGCGAGGTCGGAAATCTCCACCGTCCTTTCCTGTTGCACATGGCAATGAAGGACCGTTGGGTGCAGCGCGAGGTCAACGATCTGCTGATGCGCAGACTGCAACCCAATCCCAACGTGACCATCCATCAATATCCGGAGGCGGACCATGCCTTCGCGCGGATCGGTGGCCTGACCTATCGCAAGCAGGAAGCCGATGAGGCGCTGGCGCTGACGCTGCGATTTTTTGCCGAACATCTTACTTTGGAGAAAGCGCAGTGAACCCCGCGAAGATCAAGGTACCCGAACTCGCCTATGTTCGCCTGCGCTCGCCCGACCTGGGCAAGGCCGAGGAATTCCTCACCGACTTTGGATTGATCAAGGTCGAACGCACGGCCAACAAGCTTTTCATGCGCGGCACCGACGCCGGGCCTCCGCTGCATATCACCGAACTCGGCACTCCCGGCGTGATCGGCTTCGGCTACCGTGCCCGCGACGCTTCCGACCTTGCGGCGCTGGCCGGTAGCGCTGCCATCGAGACTGTCGATGAGCCCGGCGGCGGCAAGCGCATACGGCTGACCGATCCGCTGGGATTCGCGGTCGATGTCATTGCCGATACCACGCCGCTGCCGGCACTGCCCGTGAAGCGTCAGGAGCTCAACCTGGGGGCTCACGGTATCCATCGGCCTGGCGAATTGATGCGCGTCCAGCAGGCCGTGCAGGTGAAGCGCATCGGTCATGCAGTCGTTCATGCGACCGATCTTGAGCGCGTCGTCACGTGGTATCGCGAAACCCTGGGCTTGCTCGGAACTGACGAAGTCTGGGCCGGCGCGCCAGATCACGTCATCGCATCATTCAATCGTCTCGATCGCGGCGACGAATACGTCGATCATCATGTCCTGTTCGTCGTTCAGCAGAAGCGTAACGGGCTCAATCACATTTCCTTCGAGGTGCAGGACTTCGACGATGTGATGAAAGGCCATCAGCTGCTCAAGCAGGCTGGCAAATACACACATCGCTGGGGCGTCGGACGCCACTACCTGGGCAGCCAGATCTTCGACTACTGGGAAGATCCATGGGGCCGCATTCACGAACATTGGACCGATAGCGATCTGCTGAACGCCAGTCATCCCCCAGGCTCCTATCCGGTCGAGATCGGCTTCGGCTCGCAATGGGGCGATGACGCGCCCGAAGCCTTCGTCAATCACTCTTCACGATAGCGACAGTCATGCGGCTCGACATCTTTTGCCACTATCTGCCGGAGCCGGTGTTTCGGCGCTTCCAGGAAATCCTGCCGGGCAACTTCGGCCTGCGGATGTTCGACAAGCTGCCGGAGCTGTGGAGCATCGATCATCGGCTGCGGCTGATGGATGAATATCCGGACTATCAGCAGATCCTCTCGTTGTCGAACCCGCCGATCGAATTGCTGGGCGCGCCTGAGCAAACGCCCGCGCTGGCCCGCTTCGCGAACGATGAGCTGGCCGAGATCTGCCGCAAACATCCGGATCGCTTTCCGGGCTTCATCGCCAATCTGCCGATGAACAATCCCGACGCGGCAGTGCGCGAGGCGGAACGGGTGATCACTACGCTGGGCGCCCGCGGCATACAGATCTATACGAACGTGGTGGGCAAGCCGCTGAGCTCCCCGGAGTTCATGCCGATCTTCGAAACCATGGTGCGCCACGATCTGCCGGTGTGGATACATCCCATGCGCGGCCCCAACTTTCCTGACTATGCAACGGAGCAGGCGTCGGCCGACGAAATCTGGTTCACGTTCGGCTGGCCTTACGAAACCAGCGCTGCCGTAACGCGCCTGATCTTTGCCGGCATCTTCGACCGCCTGCCGACGCTGAAGATCATCACTCATCACATGGGCGGGATGATTCCCTATTTTTCCGAAAAGATCGGCATCGGCTTCACGCAGATTTTCGACGGTGCCGAGAACGAAAATCCGCTCGATACCGCGATCAATGGATCGCGGGCCGCCGCCGCCTGCGGGCACGCCTTCTTCGGTACGGACCACTTGCTGTTCGCCTCCGACGCCCCGTTCGATTACCGCGGCGGACGCAAGCTGATGTCAGGTGCCATCGACGCCGTGGGTGCGTTGCAGATTCCCGATGATCACCGCGAGCGCATCCAGTTTCGCAATGCGTGTTCGCTGCTGAGGATGCCATGACGTTCGCGCTCGGAACATTTGCCAGAGGTGGGGAAACGTTCGTCGGCCTAGTGGTCGATGAGCGCATCGTAGAACTCAGCACTCTGGAACGCGCGTGGCGCGCTGACCATCGCACCCCACGTCTGGCGAGTGCCGGAACGCTGCTGGCGTTGATCGAATCGTGGGATGAAGTCTGGCCACTGCTGAATGAAATGGCGGATTTCGCCAGGCGAGCAGGCGACCGGCTCGACGTGATCGAACCCGCCTCGATCCGCTATCGACCACCGATTCTGCGCCCCGGCAAGGTGCTGCACTCGGCGGCGAACTTCCGTGATCACGTCGCGGAGATGGCTGCGTATAACGCCGCGGCGGGCAACGCCGATCCGAGTGCGCGCTTCACCGGCGTGAAGGAGGCGGCGCGTCCCTATCTGTTTCTCAAGGCGTCAAGTGCGCTCAACGGCGCCTTCGACGATATCGTTTTGCCGGAAGGCAACGATCACCAAATCGATTGGGAGGCGGAACTTGCCGTGGTCATCGGCCGGCGCGGTCGCAGCATTCGCGCAACCGAGGCCCGTCAATACATCGCCGGGTACATGACCACCAACGACGTGACTCGCCGTGACACCTTGTGGCGCGACGATCGAAAGAACTTCAAGACGGATTGGTTGGCCTCCAAGTCCCTCGACGGATTTGCTCCCATGGGCCCCCTGTTCGTGCCGCGCGCTTTCGTCGCCGATCCCGACCATCTGCGGATCACGCTCAAGGTCAACGGCGTACTCAAGCAGAACGGCAGTACGGCGGACATGATTTTCTCCGCGGAGGAGCAGATCGAATATGCGTCTCGGTTCATGACGCTCGAACCCGGAGATATCTTCGTCACCGGCACGGTGGGTGGAGTCGGCCAGGCCACGGGCGAATTTCTGAAGGCCGGCGACATCCTCGAGACCGAAGTCAGCGGCGTGGGATGCCTGCGCAACCGCATCGTCGCGCCTAGTTAATTGGAAAAAAGTCGCCGAGGCGCTTTTTTCGGACAGTAGCTGCGTTACCGCCGGCAAAAAACGTGGTTTTTGCCGAGCTCCGTACCAAGCGATTCTTACGAGGCCGAACCCGTATGCCGCGAAACATCGAATTTGATGCTGACGTCGTCATTGTCGGCTGCGGGCCGACGGGCAAACTTCTGGCTCTTCTGTTGGGCCGCAAGGGCTATCGCGTCACGGTAATCGAACGTCACCAGTCGCCCTATTCGTTGCCCCGCGCTGTCGCATTCGATGACGAAATCGCACGGTTGCTCGCCGACATCGGCATCGATCCGGACCATAACGACAGCATGGTCTACATGGACGAATGGTATTTTCTCGAGAACGGTCGCGGCGAGACCCTGGCTGCGCTGGATTGGACCGGCTTGACGCCGGCAGGCCGCTACGCCCACTACTTCTTCCATCAGCCTGGTCTGGAAATGCAGCTCGGCGAGATGATCGCGGCGCTGGAATCGGTCAAGATTTTGCGCGGCTGGGAGGCCGACGAGGTAAAGCAATCGGACGATGGCGTCGAGCTTTCCGCCGTGCGCACCGACGAAACCGGCGCGTTGATTCGGCAACGATGCAAGGCGAAGTTCCTCGTCGGCGCGGATGGTGCGAACAGTTTCGTCCGCAAGGCGCTGGGCTTGCCGATGCACGATCTGGGCTTTCGTTACGACTGGCTGATCGTCGACCTGATTCCCAAGAGTCCGCTGCATTTTCGCTCGTCGATGCTGCAGGTCTGTGATCCGGCCCGGCCGACGACGCTCATGCCCGCCGGCGGCGGACGCCGCCGCTGGGAGTTCATGGTGCTGCCGGGCGAAGACACTGCCGTCATGAACAGCGAAGCCGTCAGCTGGCGATTACTCCAGCCCTGGAACGTAACGGCCGAGAATGCCACGCTCGAGCGGCACACGGTCTGGCGCTTCCAGGCGCAGTGGTCGGACACCTGGCACAAGAGCCGTGCGGTCATTGCGGGGGATGCCGCGCATCTCATGCCTCCTTTTGCCGGTCAGGGCATGTGTGCCGGACTGCGTGACGCCTCCAATCTTGCATGGCGACTCGATCTCATTCTGGGCGGCGTCGCCGGGGTGGATCTGCTCCGGTCTTATGGGGAGGAGCGCAAGGAACATGTCCGCTACTTCATCGACTTTTCGATCGATCTCGGTCGTGCGGTCTGCGTCCTCGATCCGCAGGAGGCTGAAGCGCGCGATGCCGCGATGAAGGCGGCGATGGCCGATCCCAGCCTTGCGCCGCCGCCGGTGCCCCATCCGCGACTCGGCGCCGGCGCCTGGTCGCCGGACGAAGCCGGCGCCGGCCAGCTTTCGCGGCAAGGCGTTGTGCGGCTCGGGGAGCGCGAAGATCGACTCGACCAGTTGACGCAGATGCAATGGTTACTGCTGACATTCGATGCCGATCTGATGGCGGGGCTTGCGGCACAGCAACGTGATCAGTTGCAACGGATCGGCACCCGCTGCATCGTCTTTGGAGCGGGCGCTGCGGAGGCAATGGCGCAGGATATTCACGGCTTCTACCGCGCCTGGTTCGACGAGCTGAGTGTCGACGCGATCCTGATCCGCCCGGACCGCTACGTCGCCGCTGCAAGCCGCAAGGAAACCTTCGGCCGATCTTTGGCGCACGTGCTGTCGGCGCTTCAGCTCACGGCGTCCACGTCATCCGTAGCGGTAGCGGGATGAGCCACCGACGGCGGAGGCATGACTTCGCTGAGCGCCTGTTTGCGCCAGGCGCGCGGCGACAGGCCAAAGCGATGATGGAACGCATGGCTGAAGTGCGACAGGTCGCTGAACCCCCAACTGTAGGCAATGGCCCCGATCGGCCGCCCCATCAATGCGCGCGAGCCCAGATCGCGCCGGCAACGCTCGAGGCGCTCGGCCCAGATCCACTTCATGAGGGGCACATCGGAACCGCACAACTCGTAGACGCGCCGCAAGGACAGGCGCACCCCGTCGGCAATCATGTTCGGGTCGAGATCCTGATCGCGAAGATGCTGGCGCGCGAATTGTTGTATTCGCCGCTGGTGCAGCTGCTTCACTCTGGAACCGGCGTCGGTGGCACTTTCGTCCACGGCGTTGAGCGCCGTCGCGAACATGTACGGGAGCGCATCGGCAATCGTATCGGCCGTGCGCTCGTCCAGGTTCGCAGCGATACGGAACATTTCGTCCATCATGGTGGCGAACAAGCTTCCCGCGCTCGCCTCCGATTCGATGGGGCGGGCCGTGAACTCTTCCAGATGCGGCAAGACGGCGCGGACGCCGTCCGCTTCGAGATAAACCGAATGCGTATGGATGTTGGTGGTTTCGATGCTGAACGGCCGCGTCGTATCGATCACGAACATCTGCCCGGCCGCGATCTGGCTTTCACGCCCCGATTGGCAG
>JAIBJL010000474.1 GCA_020029545.1 Gammaproteobacteria bacterium | reverse complement strand
ACTCAAGGCATCGGCGCTGACGGGCGCGGGACAACGCTGCGTGAACAGTGCCGTGTCAAAGGCGATTCGATGAAGTGCGCAAAATGATGAGACGAGCCACAGCGCTTCTTCAAGCGTCAGCTCGCTAACGGCCCATGTATTCCCCTGCGCCATTCGCACGGTGACCGACTTATAACTTAACTCATGCGTACGTGTGGAAGACCGACGACTCGACTATCGGTATTGAGCACATTTTCATTTGTTCTATAGACTCAATTTTCCATGAGATTCCCCTTCCGTGCTGTATTGATTTCACGGGGCACCGCTGCCCTGTTGTTAAGTGTGTCGGAACCTAACATGCGATTCATAACAATCGCAAACGCATTTTCACCTAGTACGATGACACGTGGCCGTCATATCTATCTGCGACGAGTAGCAGAAGCAACGAGAGTTCTTGCTCTGTTGAACGATGAATGTTTACCCATCTTCTATTGCACAGATGTGCAACTCGAGTATTTCTATTTTAGTGAGATACATCACGATGCCGAAGTTATTGCTCACCTAAGGATCACTTCCATGTCTGAAGACATAGCCGCGCCTATGTCGATCGACGATTCACGATCGCTGCGGACATCGAGGCGCTTGATCGTTTGAAATTGATCGTCAAAGAAGTAATCAGAGTTCTACTGTCGCGGATTTTCAATGGGCTTGGTGGAATGCATCCGCTTGCGCCGGCATTCGATCTCGCTCGGTGTCATTCGATGCTGCGATAGCTTCGCTTCTAGGCAGACACACATTTGCATTCAAAGTGTGTAGGAACCACCTTGATTACCGAACTGCGCATCCTTACAGTGGCAGGATCATCAACTTAGCTTTTTTCTGTGGATTCCGAACTCATCACTAGATGCCCGCCGGCAGCAACGAAAATAATTCGAGGAGAGAAAAGCGGAAACAGATCCAGTCAGCTGCAAGATTTCGTGCAATGGACCCACCCGGTTCCCTCTGATTGGACCCACCTTGCATGGGTTACCGGCGGAGCCGCAGGCGTTGCGACTCTTCATGTCCTCCGCCGCCCGGGCAAACAGCAATTAGCTGAAGCCCAAGCCGAACACGAACACGTAGGCTTCGTGGATCTCGCCGGTTTTATCCCAGCCGGTCTCTTTATAGAACGATAGAACGCCAGTGGAACCATCCGTGTCGTCAGAGTGCCATTACGACGACAACTGCCCTCACGACGCGAGGATCGAGGATACCAAAGAGCGGTAGCGCCGCATGCGCGATGAGATCGTAGCCCTTTCCGTTGCCGAAACGACGCCAAACAGCGTGCCAATCGCCCCTCACTTCGGGGCGGCAAGATCCGCGTCGAACTTCCCGTCGATGAGAATGAAAGCGATGCGACAGTTCTTGCCCGAGCGATTCGCCCAACCATGATTCGTTCCGCGCTGAATGACGATGTCGCCCGCGCGCACGGTAGTCTCCGTGTCGTCGAGAATCAGCGTGATCTCGCCTTCAATGACGATGCCGTAGTCGATCGTCTCGGTGCGATGCATGAATGCATGACGCGACATGGAAGCCGTATGCGCATTGCTCGCACCGACTTGCGCAAAATGCGCGCGCGCATCCTCCGAGGACAAATGCTTCACTCGCTCGTCCTCGGGAGGAAAGTCCAGCACTCGAATACGAGTCCCATTGCGCGGTGGAGCCAGCACGATGCCGCTCTCCGGCGGCTCGCCGGACGCACGGTCGATTCGCGCCGGTGTTTCGCGCGTACTCCACACTTCATAGAAGACGGGACCGATATCGCCACCGATGCGCGCGGCGCGCGGCGGCGAGGCGTCCTCGATGAGGGTTGCCTCGCCCGCTGCATTGTGCCCGGTGACAATGCGACGAAATGGAGCTTTGATCATCCGAGGCGCCCTCGCAAAGTCTCGGCAAACCAGTCCGCGATGTAATCGCGGCCAAAAGACATATTGTCCGCGCCGACGTGCTCGACGCCGCCCTCGCGTTCCGTAAAGATCTTGAGTTCGCGCCGCGGGCTGTTGACGAGCTGGTCATACGTTTGGTGGGCGTACTCCACGGAAATCTGCCGGTCATGCGCGCCGTGCGTCACCAGGAACGGCACTTTGATCCGATCGACAACGCCGTTGAGGTGCATGCCTTCGGCCTTCTTGAGGAAGTCCTTCATGTCGGTCGCGCCGAACACCCACATCACATGATCCCAGTAATGCGGCACGGGATTCTCGCCTTCGCGCTTGAGCCGCTTCTGCTGCACTTCCGCCCAGTTGTGATTCGCGCCCCACACCGCGCCGCTCGCAAAGCGCGGCTCGAATGCGGTGATGCGCGGCGCGAAATAGCCGCCGAGCGAGATGCCGACGACACCGATACGCTGCGGATCGACATCGGCGCGCGCTGCCAGCCATTCGTAACAAGGCGTGCCCCAACGCTCGCTCTCGTGAGTCACGTGCAAATGGTTCAGACGCAGTGCCTCACCCGTGCCGGGCTGATCCACACACAGTGTTGAAATGCCGCGGCGAGCCAGCGCATAAGGCAACCGTGACCAATAGAGCAGCTCCTTGCAGCTATCCAGGCCGTTGACGTATAGCACGCACGGCGCGGGGCCTGGCACACCTTCGGCGCGTGTGAAGAGAGCAGGAATGAAACTGCCTTGGTAGGGAATCTCGTATCGCGTGACGTTGTCCTTGTCCAGATCGGTCGCAAGACGGAATGCGCGTTGCGCTTTGGCGTAGGTTTCGATGCGGCCCGGATGCCCGTGGCCTTGCATGCGCTCCGCCGTCAAATAATAGAGTGCTGCCCGCTGGAGTTTCTGTGACGCGGACAACTTCCGGCCTCTCTGCTGATCCTCCGTCGCGAGTTCGGCGAGCTTGTCCGCCATGCGGACCCATTGCAGAAGAAACTCCGCCGTGCCTGCGTCCTCTCCACGTGCAGCCGCATCGCGCAGCGGGCGACACATGTCCTCGATCTCGCCGATCCTGGCGCCGCTGTCGATCGCAATGTTGACCGAGAGATTCCAGACATAGTTCTTGGGGAAATATTCGAACAACGCCATGGATACTCTCCGGAGGATCTTCAGATCGGTTGCGCAACCAGTGCCGACAGTTCGCGCGTGGCCTTTGCCTGATCGACGTCCGGAAGCCGGCCCAACTGGCTGTCGCAAATTGCCTTGGACTGTTCCACGATGTATTTGCAGCGATCGAACCGACGATGGCGGAACGCCCGGAACGCTGCTTCGGCCGACTCGGCTCTGGCGAGTTCGTCTGCAAGTACGATGGAATCTTCGATGGCCATCCCTGCACCCTGCCCCAGGTGCGGCGTGGTTGCATGCACGGCGTCGCCCAGCAACACGACGCGTCCTTTATGCCAATCGCCTCTCAAGAACAGCCACTCGAGCGGGCGATACACGACCTCTTCGTTCCGCACGATTCGATCGAGGTATTTGGCGATGCCGGGCGCGGCTGCCGGCACCTTTGCACGCATGGCCGCTGCGAGCTCATGCTGCGGATAGTGTGGATTGCCGGGCTCCGGCGTCGTTACGTACATGTACATGAGCTGCTTCGACAACGGCACGAGTCCCACGCCGATGGCACCCTGATAGATGTGCAGAGTCACCACT
>JAIBJL010000473.1 GCA_020029545.1 Gammaproteobacteria bacterium | reverse complement strand
GCGACGCCCATCGCCAAAACCGCGAGTCCGCCAAATACCCCGATACGTTTCATGAGAAATCCCCCTTTGTAGATATAAGAAACGCCTGCAGCTGCTAGCCTTCGTCAAGTCGCGTTCGAAACCTGCTCGGCCCGGATGTTCCGGGCCACGATGTAGCGAACCCTCATGGTCGCACACCTTGGGCGCCACCTCCACGCCGCCACCCAGGCACGGTGCCTATCTCTCAAGTACGCAGCCGCCAGTGTTTCGCAGCATCGCCGCACCGAGCCAGCAGCAGTTGCAAGCGCTGCTCGTGCGCATCGCCGAGCGCATCGGTCGGACCCTCCAATGCAAGGGCGTGCATGTTGACACGATAACCTATATTCGAGACTATCCAACAATCTCTCGAAAATGCGCAATCGCGTTTCTATATCCATGTCCGCGAAGACGCCGAAGATTCCACCTGCAACAGCGGATCGCGTGCGCACGGGCAAGCGAGCGAAGACCCGCGATCGCTTGATGGATGTCGCCTTGGAGTTGCTCGATGGAAACGGCAGCGAGGCGCTAACGGTGTTGGATGTGACCAAAGCCGCCGGCCTTGCAAACGGCAGCTTTTACTATCATTTCAAGCACAAGGAGGATCTGATCGACCAACTCGGCTATGCCATCGTCAATGCCCGAATGCAGCGCCTGACGGCCGAGTTGCAGTCCGTCCCCAACGCCGCAGAGCGGGTGGCGTTCGGCGCGGTGAAACTCGTCTACGAGCTGGAGAAAAAATCTGTCGTCAGCTGGCTAGTCCTGAAAGCGCTGGAGAATCCGGGACTGCCGCGAGAACCGCTCGAGGCCGGATTGCGCAGCGACATCGCTTTCGGCGTTGCTCGGGGACACTTCCGTATAAAGCCGACCGAGCAATTGTTTCACTCGATTTATGCGATCTGCGCCAGCGCTGTGCGCGCGCGCCTCGAACGCGGCGATGCACTCACACTGGCGCGCGAGACGGCCGATCACTGCCTGCGTTTACTGGGGTTGCCGCCCGAGCAATCTGCTTCCGTCGCGCGAAAGGTACAAGGGTGGCTTACACCTGCAAATGACTCCGGCCGCGCTACACGCCGCCACAGAAGAGCAAGCAAGAAGACTGACGTCGGGAGTCGCGAGCGAGGCCAGTAGGTCGATCAGATGCCTACTTCGAACGAGGAACATACCCGTGAACACGCAAATTCCCGACATCAATCAGCGCACCAACCAATCGCCGCTGCGATTGCAGCGAGAGATCAACTCGTATGAGGACTTCGAACGTCTACGCCAGGACTGGCGGCGCAGTGCGCCCACACCATTGCTGCTGCAGAGCGACAGTGCGCGACTCGTGCAGTTTCCAGGCGCTGACATTCGTGTGCTCGCCGATGGTGATCAAACCTCCGGTGCGGTTTCAATTTTCGAGCAAACGATTTATCCCGGGTTTGTCGCTACCCACCACCATCAAGCTCACGAAGAGGAGCTGTTCTTCATCTTGGAGGGCGAGATGAAGCTCACGATCGGCAACCAAACGGTGGTTGCGAAACCCGGATCATTCGGCTACGCACCGCGCTGGTGTACGCACCATTTCGAGCCGGCAGGCGACCGTCCGTCGACCATGTTGACGTGGAACTCTCCTGCGGGGCACGAACGCATCTTCGAAAGCTTCGGGCGGCTCGTTGCAGAAGGTCGCCATACGCACGGGCCCACGCGCAAAGCGGCAGCCGAGGCGCATGACACCAACTTTCACGACTTGAGCCAGTATGCGGAAGACCCTGCGCACTATGAACAAACCGAAGAACGTCCAGGTCCGCGCGGTCGTGCGGTCAGCGCTCGCACCAATCGACGCCCAGGGGATCGCGATGTCGCGCGTCACCCCGACGAGCCTGACCCTCTTACCTACCCCGTGTTGACGAGCGTGGATCAAGTCGCCTCCACACACATCGCAGGACTGCGCAGCGGCGTACTGCTCGACGGGGAGCACAGCGCGGGCAACTGGAACGTGCTCTACCGGGAGTTACCCGCTGGCTACTCGCAACCTGCCGTGGTTCAACGGCGCGGGTGGCTGGCCATCCACGTGCTGTCAGGCGTGGCCGCCCTCACCGCTGGGGACACAACAACAACTGTAGGCCCCCGAGGCTGCAGCTTTGTGCCGCCGGATACGAGCTTCGGCATGCGCACCGAAGGCTCTCAGCAGGCGAGCGTGCTCATCGTCAACAGCCGCGCGTCGGCCACGCTTTGATTAGGTACTCGTGAGAGGGAGTTATCCAAGTGGAATACGTTAGAGCAGTTGATTTCAAGAAGTTTAAAGACACGTTCGACTACCAGGTGCTCGCCGACATGGAGAGTTGTCTGATCGTCTGTGTGCGATCACCCGTCGGCGATGCGGGTCCTGCGTTGCATAAGCATGAGCGCGATCAGCTCTTTTACATCGTCGAAGGCGGCTTGCAGATGGAGATGAACGGGGAGAAGTCGCATGCGCCGCAGGGCAGCCTCGTGTTCATTCCGGCGGGCACGCCACATCGCCATGACTCGGTCACGAACGAGCTGCACATCGACATTCTGGTACCGCCGCCCACTCGTGGCGAGCCATTGGGGTTGCTCCTCGAAGGAACAGCGGCATCAAGTGCTAACAAAGGCGACGCTCACAACGGTTACGTCCGTTCCGCGGAGAAGGACGCCGTCGGTATAGAGCCGGTGGCAGGATTCTCCGGTAAAGTCCTTGCGAGCCCCGATACGGGATCTCGGCATGCCGTGGTCATCGCTGCGACCATGCAACCCGGTTCCGCGGTGCCATGGCACATCCACGATTTCGACCAGTTCTACTACGTGCTCGAAGGCGCGCTGTCCGTCGAGATCGCTCGCAAGCGCTACGATGTCCCGCCTCATCATCTCGTCGTGTTGCCTGCAGGCGTACCGCATCGAAACTTCAATTGTGGCTCCAGCATGGAGCGGCATCTCGCCATACTGACGCCAGCTCCGGTGTCCGGCAGCGGGGAACCTGCGGATTACGGTGTGGAGTTTCGGCTCACCGGCGTGAACTTCTAGTCCGCGAGCGAGGACATCTGCGCTGCACCCGAGCGCTGATGGCTCGCTCGCTTCCCTCGAACCGTCGGCGCGCAACTGTTCGCGTCCAATGCCCTCGGCTATTCTCGGTTGATGGCTGCAGCCGACATCGTCAAAGCCGATCCCGACGCGCGTCTGACCCGTGCGCTCGGCGCACGTCAATTCGCGTCGAACATTTTCAACTAAAGAGGAAGAAAGGGGACAGATTCTGAGGTTTCCCCAGATGAACTCAGTCCGACGTGGCGCCCAAGAGCGCACTCGACAAAGCGGTCGGCTACTGCTTCAATCAGTGGATCAAATTGAATCGCTTCATCGAGCACCCTGACGTGCCCCTTGATAACAATCGGGTCGAGAATGCGATCAGACCGTTCGCCGTCGGGCGCCGCTCGTGGTTGTTCGTGGACACGCAGACGGGCGCACGAGCGAGCGCGAACCTGTACTCGCTGGTGGGCACGTGCCGGGCGAACGGCGTCGAGCCGCACACCTACTTCGACCATCTGTACACGCATCTGCCCGAAGCGACGAGCAGCTCGAAGCGCTGCTGCCCTGGAACGT
>JAIBJL010000160.1 GCA_020029545.1 Gammaproteobacteria bacterium | reverse complement strand
GGAAAGGGGAGCATGGGCTCCCCTTTTCTTTGCCGGGCAGTTTTCGTGTTCCGTTGCGCTATGCAGAGCCATTCGTTCCGGTAGTCGTCATATCACTGTATCCGGAGTGCAAGCATGACCGACCATGTATTGGTAACGATCGAAGACCACATTCTGCACCTGACGCTGAATCGCCCGGAGAAAAAGAATGCCATCACGCGCGACATGTATCGCGTACTCGGCAACGCACTGAGCAGCGCCGAAACCAATCCCGAGATCCGCGCGATTCTGCTGCAGGCGGAAGGCGATGCGTTTACCGCCGGCAATGATCTTGCGGACTTCGGCGCCGTGGTCAGCGGCACGCTGACGCGTGAGGAGATGACGTTCCAGCTGTTCCTGGGTGCACTGGCGCGTGCCGACAAACCACTGGTGGCCGCCGTTCAGGGGCTCGCCGTCGGTGTCGGCGTCACGCTGCTGCTGCATTGTGATCTGGTCTACGCTGCCGAGAATGCACGCCTGACGACTCCTTTCGTCAATCTCGGCCTCGTCCCCGAAGCGGCCTCGAGCCTGCTCTTGCAGGCTCGTATCGGGTACGCACGAGCGTACGCCATGTTCGCGCTCGGTGAGGCAGTCGATGGTCGTGCCGCGGCTGCCATGGGCCTGGTGACTGCCGCACTGCCGGCGGCTGACGTAAGGCAGCGTGCGCGTGCCGCCGCTCAGCAATTGGCGGCGCAACCGATCGGAGCTCTGCGCGCCACCAAGCAGCTCATGCGCGATCCCGCAGCGCTCCAGGCAATCATGGATCGTGAGAACGAGGTCTTCATCGCCCGCTTGCAATCCGCCGAAACCGCCGAGGCACTCAGGGCCTTCGCCGAGCGTCGCCCGCCAGACTTCCGCAATCTCAAGGACTGAACTGAATTAGATTATTTCATCCACAGGGAACACGGGGGATACTGGGTCGGACCAGAAATAGGGATGCGCAACGGTGCAATCCGGTTGCGGGTTTTCGACTCATCGATTCTCTCAACCCCGCGAACCCTGTACCCCCGTGGAAATCCGATCCGCTACCGAGGTCTGCGAGGTGGTGGTTGCGGCAAGCCGGAATAGTTGGGTCGTGGTGTGCGACGTTGCACCTTGGCGGCAAGTCCCCGGGTGGCCTTGACGGCAAGTCTGGCCGGCTCTGGCAGCTCCGGTTCTTCCTCCACACTCCATTGTTCCTTGAACGCTTGAATCGCTTCGCTCTGAATTGCGGCGTGGCGGTTCGACAACATCAACGATGAGGGTGCACAGACTCGGGCGCGGATCAGGCCCAAATCCTCGGCGGCGTGAAACAGACTCGGATACCAGCTTTGCCAACTCGGCAGTAGCAGCTCCACTTGCTCGCGCAGGGTCTGGCGTTGCGGTGTGTCGTTATGTGATTTCATGACGATGGCCCGTCGATACAAGTATCACAAATACCCTCGCCATTGAAAGCAGACGATTTCTGCCACGATGCCGGACTCGCTGCGGGCTGTAGCCAGTCCTCGCCGGAACCTGCTGAACTTCCTCATGCAGCGCCGGTCAGCTGTCTTTAATATCGCCGAGATGTTGCAGTCAGCGCGACAATTGCGCACAGTGATGTACATCGCACCCGACACAGTTGCCGCATCAGCTGATTGAATCTGGGACAAGGTCGCCTGCGTAGGACGGTGGGCTTTGATTAACGAAAATCCATGATTGGCATCGAGGACCCGCTATGCTGATACGACGTCCACAACCCGGCGATTGCGCGGGTATACAGCCATCGGAAATCACCGACGAACAGGTCTATCTCGACCGCCGCAACCTGTTGCGTGCCGCGCTCGCCATGGGGGTCGCGGGTCTCGGCACCGCCTGGCCGGCAGGTGCGGTATCCGGCGGTGCACCACTGAATGCCAAACGCAATCCGGCGTTCCATGTGAGTGATCCTCCCAATAGTTACGACGACATCACGACCTATAACAACTATTACGAGTTCGGCACGGACAAGTCTTCGCCCGCGGCCAACTCCGATCGCTTCAAGCCGACGCCCTGGACGGTTACCGTCAGCGGCGCAGCCGAACGCACAGGCAAGTTCGCGCTGGAGGATCTACTCAAACCGCATGCGCTGGAAGAGCGCGTCTACCGGATGCGCTGCGTCGAAGCCTGGTCCCTGGTCATTCCCTGGGTCGGTGTGCCGCTCGGCGAGGTGCTGAAGACATTCAAACCCACCGCGAATGCGAAGTACGTGGCATTCAAGACCGTCCTGCGACCGAGCGAAATGCCGGGGCAGACAGTCAATGTGCTGCAGTGGCCCTACGTCGAAGGTCTGCGCATCGACGAGGCCATGAATCCGCTCGCTCTGCTGGCGGTCGGACTGTATGGCAAGACCCTGCCGAATCAGAACGGCGCACCGTTGCGATTGGTGACGCCATGGAAGTATGGCTTCAAGGGCATCAAATCCATTGTGGAAATTCATTTCACCGAAAAGCAACCCCCGACCTCGTGGAATATTTCGGCGCCGGATGAATATGGTTTCTACGCCAATGTGAATCCGCATGTCGATCACCCGCGCTGGAGCCAGGCGCGCGAACGCAAGATCGGCAGCGGCCTGTTCGCATCGAAAGTACCGACACTGATGTTCAACGGCTACGAACAGGAAGTGGCCGGACTGTATCGGGGGATGGACCTCGCAAAGAATTTCTGATGGGAACGACCTCAACGTATGAGATGACCTGAGCAATCCATCATGCCATCCGTTGTCGCCGTTCGCCGTTACATCAAACCCAGCCTCTTTCTGGCCTGCCTGCTGCCGGTCATCCTGCTGTTGCTGCATGCTTTCAATATCGGCGGCACGCTGGGAACGAATCCGGTCGAAATGATTCAGGACACGATGGGCCAGTGGGGCTTGCGCATGCTGATCATCACGCTGGCCGTCACGCCGCTACGCGATTGGTTCAATGCACCCTGGCTGATCATGCTGCGACGCATGCTGGGCCTGTTCGGTTTTTTCTATGTGCTGATGCACTTTCTGACCTGGCTGATTCTGGATCAGGATCTGTATTGGCCCGGCATCCTGACGGATGTCGCCAAACGACCGTTCATTACCATCGGCTTCGCAGCACTGCTGATGCTGATTCCGCTGGCAGTGACGTCGACCAACCGCATGATGCGCCGGCTGGGCAAGCGCTGGAAAACGCTGCATCGCCTGATCTATCCGATCGCACTGCTCGGCGTGTGGCACTACTGGTGGCAGGTCAAGGCGGATATTCGCGAACCGCTGCTGTATCTGTCGATCGTCGCAGTGCTGCTGGCCTGGCGGGTGTGGAAGAAGTGGCGCAGCAGTGCACGTCGGCGTGCCGCCCCCGCCGTCGCGCGGACGCCAGGCGGCGCCACGGATTAACCGGAGCCTTCGACTGCCGAGCAACGGCCAGTTGATGCATCAACTGGGCTCCGTGGGCGCCTGTTCGCCACGCACTCGTTCTTCGAGCAAATCGACTTCACGCACCAATCGGCGCGAACTCTCGTCGGAAATCGTGTGCGCACGCGCCAGGGCGAACACGACCTCGCGTTCCGCGCTGAGTCCGGCAAGACGCAGTTGCCGTTCCACGGCGTCGCTGAGGCGCACGCGCGCGGCATCTTCGGTCAGCAACTGTCCGGCCGTCCGTCGTCGATACAGATCCATGACCCTGGCAGCCGCTTCTGCGTACAGATCCGCATCGTTCTGCCCGCTCGCCATATCATGCAACGCCACTTCGATCGCACGAATGGCCGCCTCTGCCGCCGCCACGCGCGCGCCATCCATTTCCCGAGCCTGGGTCGACTCTTCGAGTGCCACCAGTCCCCTCAGAAGTCGGGGCAGCGCAATGCTGGACGCTGTCAGCGACAGAATGATCACGCCGGCGGCCAGAAAAATGGTGAGATCGCGCGCGGGAAACAGCGTACCGTCGCTGAGCATGAGCGGCAGCGTAAGCACGCCGGCCAGTGTGATGGCACCACGCACCCCCGCGACCGACATGGCGGCGATCAATCGCAACCCAGGCTTCTGCGGCGGCGTATCGCCGCGTCGCTTTGCCAGCCACACCGTCAGATGCACCGAGATCCACACCCAGAGGAAGCGCAGACCGGCCAGCCCGAGATTGATCGCCAGTACGTACCCGGCGAGCCACCAGGGATTCACACGATTGGATTCCTGCACCGCATCCATGGCGCCGGCGAGAATATCGGGCAATTGCTCGCCGAGCAGCACGAACATCACGCCATTAAGTGCAAACTGCACCGTATCCCAGACCGCTGTGCGTTGCACGCGCGTGCTGGCCATGGCGGCACCCGTCAGCTCCGCATAACTCATGGTGATGCCGGCGGCGACGGCCGCCAGAATGCCGGAACCGCCGGCATGTTCAGACAGCTGATAGGCCGCGAACGGAATGAGCAGGCTCAGCAACACCTGCGCACCGGCATCCTCACCGAAACGCCGGCTGATCCAATGCTTGGCACGCATTACGGCGTAGGTGACCGCGACACCCATTAGCACGCCGACCACGACCAACTGCGCGAACGTGATCGTTGCCGCAGCGATCGAAAAGCCGCCCGTCAACGCCGCGACGACTGCCAGCCGAAAGCAAGTGAGACCCGATGCATCGTTGAGCAGCGACTCGCCTTCGAGAATGTGCTGAATCCGCTTGGGCAATGGGATGCGTGCCGTGATCGCGGACACGGCGACCGGATCGGTGGGCGACACGATGGCCGCCAACGCAAACGAGACGGCCAGCGGCATCGCCGGAATCATCCAGTGAATGAACAGGCCCATTCCAATGACGGTGCAGATGACCAGTCCCAGCGCCAGTTCCAGGATCATTCCCTTGTCGCGCAGCAACCCTTCCTTCGGAATGCGCCAACCGTCGAGAAACAGCAACGGCGGCAGAAACAGCAGAAAGAAAATATCGGGCTCGAGCCGCACCTTGTAGTCGGAAACGGCGGCGATGCCGGCGCCGAATGCGATCTGTACCAGGGGCGTCGGCACCGCGATCGGAATCATCTTGACAGCGATGCCGCTGACGATTACCGCCGCCAGCATGGAGAGTACGACTTCTATGGTGCCCATTGATTCCTGAAGACGATCGAGTCATCCGGCGACGGCCCTGATAGCCTGCTGCCACGCTCATTCGAGTTGCGAACCGATTCAAACAGAATCGACCACGAAGCGCGAGCCTGCAACATGCCAAGCGGTCGCTGCGATCGCATCGTGGGTGACAGCACCAAGCACTGACCCGCACGACCTCTGCAGCAATTGAGCCGATCAACGCGATCGACGTTGAACCGTTGGCTCATCGGCGGCCACTCAGGAGAGACACGAACACATTCTCCACGTGGATTGCCGAGAACCCATCCCATGCGCGTCATTCGCCCCAACGCATTGCTCGCATTATTCGCCTGCATTGCATCAACGACTCTGCTCTCAGCATGCGGCGGCGGTGGTGGTTACCATTCGCCCTCCCCGCCAGCGGTCGTTGCACCGAGCAATTTGAGTTACACGAGTCCTGCGACGCTCACTATTGGCGTGGCCGCTGCGGGCATTACGCCGACCGTCAGCGGTACCGTGACGACATACGCCATTTCTCCGGCATTGCCGGCTGGACTGACGCTCGATGCAACCAGCGGAGCCATCACCGGCACGCCGACCTCATTGGTCGACGCAGCCAACTACACTGTGACGGCGACCAATTCAGCCGGCAGCACCACGTTCGTCCTGTCGTTGCGAGTGGGAACCGCCGCCGCTACGGCCTATACACAGAGCAATCTGGTCTCCGATGGCTCGGTCGCCGGAACTAAAACGGACCCGAAGCTCGTCAACCCCTGGGGCCTGGCGTTCGCCGCCAGCGGACCAGCATGGGTTGCAAACTCCGCGACCCAGACTTCAACGCTGTACGATGGCACCGGCACCGCACTGCCGCTCATCGTCAACATTCCGCCCGGCACGCATGGCGCTGCCGATCCGACCGGCATCGTGGCCAATGCCACCACGGACTTCAACATCACCAAGAGCGGCGTGACCGCACCGGCCCGATTCATCTTCACGGGTGAAGGCGGAACGATTTCGGGCTGGGCACCGACCGTTGATGCCACCAATGCCATCATCACCTACGATGACGGTAGCGGCGCCAGCTATTTGGGCCTTGCCATCGCCAGCAACGCCGGTGCCAACACGCTGTACGCCACCGATTTCGCCAATCGCAAGATCGATGCGTTCGACAAGGATTTTAGCAAGATCACGCCCAGTGGCGGGTTCACCGATTCGACGCTTCCCGCCGACTATGCACCCTTCGGCATTCAGGCAGTGACTCTGGATACCTCCACGGTATTGGTCGTCGCGTATGCCAAGCAACAAGCGGGCGACGAAGTCGTCGGTGCCGGTTTCGGGCTGGTGAATGTCTTCGATCTCAATGGCACGCTGCTACGGCACCTGGTTCCGGTTGGCGGGAATCTCAATGCACCCTGGGGTATCGCCAAGGCGCCTGCAGCATTCGGCTCGCTGTCGAACATGCTGCTGATCGGCAACTTCGGCGACGGCGTCATCAATGGCTACGATCCCACCACCGGCGTATTTGCAGGCAGCATCAAGGATGCCGCAGGCAACCCGCTGGCCAATCCCGGTCTGTGGGGCATGGCATTCGGCAATACCACGCAAAATCAGCCCGCAACCACACTGTACTTTACTGCGGGTATTGCCGATGAAACCGCGGGACTTTATGGCCGGATCGACCTGGGGCAGACCGCACCAGACATCGTGGCACCGACGGTTGCCTTGACAGCGCCGGCAACAGGCACAGTGAGCGGAACGGTGTCGCTCACCGCAACGGCCACCGACAACGTCAACGTTACGCAGGTCAACTTTCTGATCCGCTCGGGTACGACCACGTCCACACTCGGTTCGGACACCACCGCACCCTACTCTTTCGATCTGAATACGAACACTCTGGCCAATGGCGCCTATACGCTCACTGCCCAGGCAATCGATGCGGTCGCGAACGCCACCACCTCCGCGGCTGTTGACGTGACGGTCAACAATACTGCCGCTGCAGTCACGCTGGCACAGTTGCAGTCCAGCATCTTCACGCCGATCTGTGCCGGTTGTCATACCGGCAATGGCGCGTCGCTGCCTGGCTCGATGAACCTCAGCAGCGCCAGCGCATCGCTTACGGCGCTCGTCAATGTCGCCAGTGTCGAAAACCCGTCACTCAAGCGCGTCACACCGAACGATCCGGTCAACAGCTACCTCATTCACAAGCTCGAAGGCACCCAGAGTGCCGGCAGTCGCATGCCTCTCGGCGGACCGTTCCTGAGTCAGGCCAGCATCGACAGCGTCAAGGCCTGGATCAACGCGGGTGCGATGCCGTGATGCCGCCGTGCCGTGATGTTGTGCCGACTTCCCTGCAGGTCGGCATGTGTTCCGACTTCCTCGCCGGATCGTGCGATGCAACCGTCGGTGCTGGCGATATTCCGGCACACGGACAATCCGCCCATAATGTCAGCATCTTCGGGCAGCGAAGGGGCATGCATGACATTCTGGAATCGGCGCAAACCGCTCGACTCGGTCATGGTCAGACACGCAGACAGCGCCTTGCAGCCCACGCTGGGATGGCCGCATCTGATCGGACTCGGTGTCGGCGGGATCGTGGGTACCGGCATCTACACCCTCACGGGCGTCGGGGCTGGCCTCGCAGGGCCTGCCGTGATCCTCTCGTTCGTCGTTGCGGGGCTGGTGTGTGCATGTGCTGCGCTCGCTTACACCGAAATGGCCACGATGATGCCCATGGCTGGCAGTGCTTACACCTATTCGTATGTGGCCCTGGGCGAACTGCTCGCCTGGATCGTGGGCTGGACACTGATCCTGGAATACACCGTCGTCTGCAGCGCCGTGGCCGTCGGCTGGTCCGGCTATGTCGCCGGGTTCATTCAGGCCGCTGACTGGGTTTTTCCGCAAGCGCTGCTCGCAGGTCCGCATGCCGGCGGCATGACCAACCTGCCCGCGATCGTCATCTCGCTCGCTGTTGCCGGATTGCTCGCGGTCGGCACTCGCGAGAGCGCCACCGTCAACCTGATACTGGTCATCATGAAACTGGTGGCACTGGCGACATTCATTGCGCTTGCGCTGCCGGCATTCGACGCCGGCAATTTCGAACCGTTCGCACCCTACGGCTATGGCGCCACCGAGGTGAATGGCACCCGGCAAGGGATGATGGCTGCAGCGGCCGTGATCTTTTTTGCTTTCTATGGCTTCGATGCGGTATCGACTGCGGCAGAGGAAGCGCGTAATCCCGCGCGCGATCTGAAGATCGGCATCGTTGGTTCGATGCTCGTCTGCACTTTGCTTTACATGGTCGTGGCCGCCGCTGCACTGGGCAGCGCCCACTATCGCGCACTGGCAGACAGCAGCGAACCGCTGGCCATGGTCATGCGCAACCTGAATCATCCACTGGCCGCTACGCTGATTGGCGGTGCCGCGGTACTGGCGTTGCCGACCGTCATCATGGCGTTCATGTATGGACAATCGCGCGTGTTCTTTGTAATGGCACGCGATGGCTTGTTGCCGCAACGATTGAGCGCGATTCATCCGCGTTTCGGTACGCCGTTCCTGATGACGCTGGTCACCGGCCTGATCGTGGCAACGATCGCGGGCTTTCTGCCGCTCAAGGAAATCGCCGAGCTTGCCAATGCCGGCACGCTGGTCGCTTTCATCGCCGTCGCCATCTGCATGCTGGTAATGCGCGTCAGAGCGCCCGATCAGCCGAGAACCTTTCGCACACCGCTGCCATGGATCATCGGACCGCTGGGAATGGCCGGCTGTGCGTATCTGTTCGTCAGCCTGCCGTTCGCCACCCTCTGGCGCTTCTTCGCATGGAATGTCCTGGGACTGCTGGTGTACCTGCTGTATGCCAGGCGTCGTAGTCTGGCTCATGCCGAGACTGAACTTTGAAATACGAGCATGACATCGCGCGGCACGATGCCAGCGACTATTCGCTGGCCGCGTACCAATCCACATGCCGGGTCAGTAGCATGACAGCGCTTAGTGCGATGAACAGTACGATGGCGCCCATCAGCAACGCATAACTTTCCGACAGAACCAGCGCATACAGCACGCCGTATATTCCGGTCATCGCAGCGGCGGCAGCCGCGCCGCGCTGTCGTTTGCGCAATGCTCCCGCCAGGTACACACCGATCACGGTCACGAGTGCCGCCGCCGCCGACCAATACGCCATCGCAAACGGTATCTGCTCCGACAGCGCGATCAGCAGCAAATAGAAAATGCTCAAAGCCAGCCCGACAAACAGATATTGCATCGGGTGCAGTCGCATCTTTGACAAATGCTCCCAGGCAAAGAATGTGATGAAGGTCAGTGCGATGAACAGCAATGCGTACTTCATCGCCCGCTCGGTCTGCTGATAGATATCGACCGCTTGAAACAGTCCCACACCGAACGATGCCGCTGCGAGCGTAGTCGTATCGAACTGCGACTCGAGCCAGTTCTGACCGAACGAACGATTCAGCTGCAGCACTTGCCAGGTAGCATCGAAGCCTTGTGCATTGATCGAGCGCTGCGCTGGCAGAAACGCGCCTTGAAACGAGGGGGCGGGCCAGTCGGAGTGCATTCGCACGTTGGTCGTTCCGCCCAGCGGTAATAACGACACTTCACGGCTGCCAGTCATGGTCAGCTCGATGTGGAACGCCAGCGGCACTTGCGAGGGATCATCGATGCGGATCGCCGCCTCCATCCCACTGTAGACCCCGCCATTGACCGATGCGAATGCCAGGTTTTTAACGCCCACTCGTGCCGTAGCCAGTTTTCGCAGGCTGCGCACATCGGACATCGGCAGACGTAGTCGCGCCTGATCCCAGCGCAATACAGTGCCCGAGGTACGCGCCAGGATGTCCGGCATGTCCTGCGCAAGATTGAATGCACCGGTGAGCTTCAGCGTCGCAACATACACCGGCACCTGGTAGATGCCGACATAGCGTGGTTCGGTCTCCTGCTGCAGATCGATGTCCGTATTCAGTGTCTGCGGCAGAATGAACAGATTCTCGCGATACAGTTTGCTGCCGCTTGCCTCCACGATAGTGCGTTCGGTCGGCACGACCAGTATCGGTCCGCCCATCAGCAGCGATCCGGCGCCGGCGGCGGCGACTTTCTGGAATGCCTGCT
>JAIBJL010000472.1 GCA_020029545.1 Gammaproteobacteria bacterium | reverse complement strand
AAGCGGATGGGTGACCGGGCGACCACCGATTCAGCTCCCTGCCTCTTCATAATTCACCGCCGTGATCACGAACGTCTTCGTGCCGCCGGGGACTTCGACTTGCACTTCATCGTCGAGCCCTTTGCGCAGCAGCGCGCGGCCGAGCGGCGCATCCATGCTGATCCAGCCGCGCTTCGCATCGAACTCGTCGGGGCCGACGATGCGGAACCGTTGTTCGTTGCCGTCGTCATCTTCCAGTGTCACCCATGCACCGAAAAATACGCGGGAGCGATCCGATGGCGGTGCATCGACGATCGTCATGCCGTCGAGTCGCTGTCGCAAAAAGCGCACACGGCTGTCGATTTCGCGCAGCTGCTTCTTGCCATAGATGTATTCGGCATTTTCGGAGCGATCGCCCTGCGCGGCCGCTTCTGAAACGGCTTGTGTGACCTGCGGCCGCAGCACTCTCCAAAGGTGATCCAGCTCACTTTTCAAAGCCGCTGCACCCTCCTGGGTGATGAACTGCGAGCCTTTAGGCGTAGGGGGGCGATATCTCATGTGATCCTGTTTGCTAAACGTTTATGCGGCATCGCCTGATAACGTCAAATGGCCGGAGAATTGTGCATTCCTTCACGGTACGCCGCGACTGCGAGTTCTAGTCTCACACTCCATGAGCATCAAGTACTACACGCACTTTTTGGTTCAGGAACGTACCCCAAAGGGCATGAGCGAGTTCCGCGGCGTCGTGGAGGTCAGTCGCACCTTGCCACGCGGCGACGTGAAGGAAGCCGCCGCTGTGCTGGCGCGTAACTTCGAATGCGAATCGCGCGACATCAAAGTGCTGCAGTGGTCGCGATTGCACTGAACGGTTCAGGCCATGGTTCAGGCCATTGGGTATTGGGTAGTGCGTTGAGTCGATTGGTTTTGCGCTGAGTTCTCGAATCCCCTAGCGGGCTTTACTTCCCTTCAGAAGTCCGCTTCTCTACCCCGGACCACAAATCCGGGGTTTTTTTTGCCCGTGATTCGGGCGACAGGCCACGCCACCCCTGTCGTTTCCCGCGGTTTGCGGTGCGTTTGCCGGTTGTCAGGACGGATTCACCGGTAATGCTCTTGTCTGGCGCGAGCCGATCCCCAAGACTGTAGCTGCCGAGGGAACCGCCGTTGTGGCCGCCGCGTACTGCGGGCGAGTCAGGCGGCCATGACGGTGCCACGGCGTTTTTATAGCAACCATCAAGAAGGGCCCTCTATGTACGCGTTGCGCATCGTTGGAATCACGTTCACCGCGCTGGTGCTCGCCATGCTGGGGGGTTGCGGCTACAACTCGCTGCAGCAGCAGGATGAGCAGGTCAAGGCGGCCTGGTCGCAAGTGCTGAACCAATACCAACGTCGCGCCGACCTGGTGCCCAACCTAGTCAATACCGTGAAGGGCGCGGTCGCCGCCGAGAAAGACATTCTCGATAGTGTGGTCAACGCGCGTTCGAAAGCGACCTCCATTCAGGCGACGCCCGAGCTGATCAACGATCCTGCGGCCTTTCAGAAATGGCAGGCAGCCCAGGGTGAGCTGAGCTCGGCGTTATCGCGCCTGATGCTGGTCGTCGAACGCTACCCCGATCTGAAGTCGATCTCGGGATTCTCCGATCTGCGCGTGCAGCTCGAAGGGACGGAGAATCGCATTGCAGTCGAGCGCAAGCGCTACATCGATGCTGTGCAAGTCTACAACGTGACGGTGCGCTCGTTCCCCACCAACCTGACGGCGAAAATGTTCGGTCACCCGTTGCGTCCGAACTTTACTGTGGAGAACGAAGCGCAGCTGTCGAAGCCGCCCACCGTGGACTTCGGCACCGCCGAGCCGACGCGTACCCCGCCGCAGCTCGAGCGAACCAATTGAGGTCGAGCGCGGGCGCGGGCATCCGCGCGGCGGCGGCAACACGCGCTTGCAACATCCGAACTCAACGACCATGACGCTCACCCGCCGCGCGATGCATCGCCGTCGAATCTTCTCGGCTGCCTGGCTGGCGGCGCTGTGTCTGTGGTGCGTGACGGCGCTGGCCGAAGTGGCGATTCCGCCGCTGGATCGGCCAGTGACCGATCTCACCGGTACGCTGACACCGCAGCAGGTTCAGACGCTGGATCAGAAACTGCGTGCACTGGACACGGCGAAGGGAGCACGCATTGCGATTCTGCTGCTGCCGACGACCGCGCCCGAGACCATAGAGGAGTATTCGGTGCGCGCTGCCGCGAGCCGCAAGCTGGGGCGCGGCAACGTCGATGACGGCGTGCTGCTGGTGGTCGCGAAAGACGATCGCGCCGTGCGCATTGAAGTGGGCTATGGACTGGAAGGTGCGCTACCCGATGTCATGGCAGGTCGTATCGTGAACCAGGTGATCGTGCCGCGCTTTCGCGACGGCCACTTTTTCGCCGGCATCGATGCAGGTATCGATCGCATCGTCGCCGTGCTCCAGGGTGAAACATTGCCTGCGCCTGCGCCGCAAGCGCGTCGCAGCCAGCAGTCCGTGGATGGTCTCGGTTCGGCGTTTCCGCTGTTGCTGATGCTGGTGTTCGTTTTCAGCAATGCGCTGCGCCGCGTGTTCGGCCGCTTCGGCGGCGCTACCGCGACGGCGGGAATAGCCGGGTTTGTCGCCTGGCTGCTGACCAGCGTGATGGTGGTGTCGATCGGTGCCGGCATGCTCGCTTTCCTGTTCACCCTGCTGGGCGGCGGTGGCGGCGGTGGCTGGAGCAACGGTCGTCGTGGCGGATTCGGCGGTGGCCTCGGCGGCGGCCTCGGCAGTGGATGGGGTGGAGGCTTTGGTGGAGGGGGCGGTTTCAGTGGCGGCGGTGGCGGCTGGAGCGGTGGCGGTGGCGGTTTCGGTGGCGGTGGCGCGTCCGGGCGCTGGTGATTCATGAATATGGCTCGCGCATTGCGTCACCTGGTCACGCCATCCTGGACGGTGCGCCGCGTATTCGATGACGCCGCGCTATTGGCGGTCGAACAAGCGATTGCCGCCACTGAACGAATCCATGGCGGTGAGATCCGCTTCGCCATCGAGGGCAATCTGTCGCCTGCCGAGTTGTGGAGTGGCGTGACACCTCGGCAACGAGCTGTGCAGGTGTTTGCGCACCTGGGCGTCTGGGATACCGCTGCGAACAATGGAGTGCTGATCTATCTGTCCTGGGCGGATCGCGATGTCGAGATCGTTGCCGATCGGGGCTATAACGATCGCGTCAGTGCGCAGCAATGGACCGACATTTGCGCGAGCATGGAGCGACGATTCGCTGCGCGTCAGCCACTGCAGGCTGTGCTGGCAGGCATTGCTGCGGTCGGTAAATTGATTGCAGAGCACTATCCCGCCGTCGATCGCAACGAGCTGCCGGATCATCCCGTGATGCTGTAAACGGGTGGTCCCGGTGAAACTACTCGTCCGTTACCTCATCTAACAGTCCGGTCGCGCATCCAGTCGCGATTGGTAATAATGGGCGCATGAATCTCGTCACTAACGCTCGCTCGGTGCGGACGATGCGGTCGTTGGCGAATTGCAGGTGACGAAAGTCGAAGGAGAGGACACGTTCTCCGACATCGCACGACGCTTCAATCTCGGTTACGAAGAGCTCGTCCGTGCCAATCCAGGCATCGATCCGTGGCTGCCGGGCGAGGGTCGCGAGATTGTGCTGCCGACGCAGTATGTGTTGCCCAGCGCACCGCGCGAAGGTCTCGTCATCAACGTCGCGCAGCTGCGTGTCTTTTACTTCCCCAAGGTTACCGAGGGCGAGCCGGCGACGGTGATCACCCATCCGATCGGCATCGGCAAAGTGGGTTGGTCGACACCGGAAGGCACGACGAAAGTGACGAGCAAGCAAAAGGATCCGGTGTGGACGCCCCCCGCGTCCGTGCGCAAGGAACATCGCGAAGCCGGCGACCCGTTGCCCGCGAGAGTGCCGGCCGGTCCCGACAATCCGCTCGGGGCTTACAAGATGACGTTGGGCTGGCCGAGCTACCTGATTCACGGCACGAACAAGCCTTATGGTGTCGGCATGCGTTCCAGCCATGGTTGCATTCGTTTCTATCCTGAAGACATCGAGCAGTTGTACGGCGACATTCCGATCGGCACGAAAGTGACTGTCGTCAACCAGCCCCTGGTGGTTGGCTGGCATCGCGATGCGATGTACTTGCAGGCATTCCCGGTGCTCGAAGATGACACGCGCGTACATCCAGCGGGCGCCGATGCCGTGCTCAAGGCAGGCATGTCCGATGAAATGTGGCAGCGAGCCAAGGCGCATAACGCCGCAGTGGATCTCGCGCTCGTCGATGCGCTGGTGATGAAGCCACGTGGTATTGCCGTCCCGGTTTCACAGCGTGGTGTGACGCTCGAAAAATTCCTGTCTGCGGCGCGCCATGTCGAAAATCGACTGCCCGAGGGCGCCAACTGGAACGGCAAGGAAGAGTTGCTGGTCAGCACGGAGCAGTTCGAGGCAGCGCGCAACGGCGTGATTCTGCCCAACGAGTCGGCGAAGAAGGCAGTCAAGAAACCGGCGAGCACACCCGCAAAGAAACCGACCACCGCGAAGGCGACTGCCGCGGTCAAGCCGGCGGGTGCAACGCCGGTGGCGAAGGCGGACAAGATGGATGCCGCGTCCTTCGATGTGGAACGGGCTTCGCCAAAGAAGTCAGCACCCGTCCAGGCGACAGCAGCCAAGCCGGCGCCAGTCAAGGCGGCACCGGTCAAGCCGGTCGCGACAACGACACCTGTAACATCTGTGCCGGCGAAGGCGGGTAGCTCTGCAGCCCAAGCTGCCGCCATGAATCTACCCGCGAATCAGGCTGCGCCCAGTGCCGTGTCTGCCGGATCGCGCTGAGTCAGCCTGGCCAATTCGGGGGCCATGCACATTGCTGCGGCATTGTGGGTCTACCGGGTCTTGTCCCGACAAACCCGGTATTTCCTACGTCCTTGTAGGTCAGACTTCAGTCTGACGATTCAAGAAGTCAGGCTGAAGCCTGACCCACCCGACCCCGAGGAAAGCAACCTTCTGACCACTCACTACTCACCCTTCACTTGCCTAGCCGCATCTGTCATCGGCCCGTCACGTCACCGTCTTACGCTGCCGGAGCAGAGGCTGCCTGCGCGCGGGAGACGAAGTGCGAATACTGATGGTGTCCGATGTGTACTTCCCCCGCGTCAACGGTGTCTCGACGTCGATTCAAACCTTCCGCCGCGGTCTGCATGCTGCAGGTCATCACACTGTCTTGGTCGCGCCCGAGTATCCGACGGGTGTCGTCGCTCAGGAAGCAGACATCATTCGCGTACCTGCGCGTTACCTGCCGCGCGATCCCGAAGATCGCTTGATGAAGTCAGGGGCAATACGCGGCCTCACGGCGCGCCTGCGCGAACAGCAATTCGATGTGATTCATATCCAGACGCCGTTCGTTGCGCACTACGCCGGTGTGCGCCTGGCGCGCGAGCTGCAGCTGCCGGTGATCGAGACGTACCATACTTATTTCGAAGAGTATCTGCATCACTACATTCCCATGCTGCCGCGAGCGTTCATGCGCTTCATCGCGCGGCATTTCACACGTTCGCAGTGCAGTGCGCTGAATGCGCTGGTCGTGCCCTCCGGTGCGATGGAACGTGCGCTGCGCGACTATGGCGTCGAATGTCCGATGCACATCGTGCCGACGGGTATGGAAATGGAGCGATTCCGCGGCGGCGAAGGTGCGCGATTTCGCCAGCGCTTGAACATCGCTGCGCAGCAGCCGACGCTGGTGCACGTGGGCCGCGTGGCACACGAGAAGAACATCGACTTTCTGTTGCGGATGCTGCAGCGCGTGCTGGTGCAATTGCCGGACACCATCCTGATCCTGGCCGGCGAAGGGCCGGCGCTGGCGCATTGCAAGAGCTATGCGGCATCCCTGGGCCTGACACGCAATATGCGATTCGTCGGTTACCTGCAGCGCGATTCCGAGCTACTCGATTGCTACAAGGCGGGCGACCTGTTCATTTTCTCGTCGAAGACCGAAACCCAGGGTCTGGTGTTGCTGGAAGCCATGGCGCTCGGTGTGCCGGTGGTATCGACGGCGTACATGGGCACAATCGATATCGTGAAGCCCGAGCGTGGCGCGCGCGAAGCACCGGACGATGAGGCGGGCTTTGCGAAGATCGTGCTGGAGCTGCTGCGGGACCCACAACGACGTGCAGTCATGTCCGCGGAGGCAGTCGCTTACGCGGCCAGCTGGTCCTCCGAGGCGATGGTGACGCGTCTGGCGGGTCTGTATCGATCGATCAGCAGCCGCAATCCGCCGGCGCCTCACGGCATCGCCGTCTCGGAGGCTTGATCCCACGAACTGTCCGTTGTGGGTCGGGTATTAACCCCCAATGGCACTGCTTAGAGATGATTGCACCGCGACTCAACTCAAACCTATTGTCTTGGTGCAAGGGCCTGGGGCGTGGGGCCTGGGCAGGAAACGGATCGGCGTACGTGCTGTGACGCAGGGAATTCGAGTCTCCTGCCCAGGCCCCACGCCCCAGGCCCTATTGGCGGTGGCAATTGGGCGCGCGCTGCGAAGTAAGCACCATTTGTTTTAACCCGACTTGCACCGGAACTGAGTCGTGCAACCATCCGTATTAGGCACGTATTGACGTTAAGTCTCGTTACTCTTTGTCCATCGTGCTGCGCCCGACCTACATGGATGTAGGAAGTGGCAATTGTCGTCGGGAACGACGATTGGCCGACCTACCTGGATGTAGGAAGTGCCGAGCTGCGTCGGGAACGCAGCCGGCCGATCCCACGCGAGGAAGGTAGTCTTGCCATTCACTAATCACTATTCACCACTCACCACTCACTTTCATTAGATGAGGAGACAACCATGCGCCTGGGCGATCGTCAGAGCAGCAATGTCGAAGATCGCCGCGGCGTACGCTTCCGCGGTGCCGGCGGGATTGGCATCGGCACGATCGTGCTGGCGCTCGTGGCGATGTACTTCGGACAGGACCCGACCGTCGTTCTGCAGAACGCTCAGCAGAATGCCGATGAACCGCAGCAGGGGCCATACCGGGAGTCGGCAGCGGAAGCCGAGTCGCGCAAACTGGTGTCGGCTGTGCTGGCCGATACGGAAGAAGCCTGGGGTCAGATC
>JAIBJL010000159.1 GCA_020029545.1 Gammaproteobacteria bacterium | reverse complement strand
TTTGGGCTGGTGGGGGCTTGACTGGTTCCCATGGACTATTCATATATAGTAAATATAAGCAATCTTGGAGGTGCCGGATGGCCACGACCAGCCTGAGCTTGGGTGAACACTGGGAGGTTTTCATCCGCAATGACGTTGCCAGCGGGCGTTACGGTTCCGCCAGCGAGGTAGTCCGTTCCGCGTTGCGAGTCCTGGAAGAGCGCAAGACGAAGCTGGAAGCACTACGGACGCATCTTGCCGAAGGGGCGGCCCAGGCTGCGCGCGGTGAGTTCGTGCAGGACTATTCGGTCGACAAGCTGATCGCCGACGCGGACACGGGTGAATGAATCTGTCGTTTCGACTCACGCCACGGGCCTACGACGACCTCAAGAACATAGCGCGATACACACGCCAGCAGTGGGGCGAGGGGCAGCGCGAAAAGTACATGCGCGCGCTGGATGACCGCTTTCGCTGGCTATCCGAACATCCGCGTTCCGGCAAGCACCGGCCTGACGTCGCCGAAGGCTATTACTGCTTTCCGCAGGGCTCGCACCTGATCTTCTATCTCATCGACGCCGATGCTATCGACATCATCGGTGTGCCACACAAGCACATGGACATACCAAGCTTTTTCGGTGAAACCGGTCCGTAGGCGAGCCCGAGGCAAGCTTCCAGGCGTCTGCCCGCCGTGTGCGGAGGCGCGTTCCGTTATTAGGAGGTCAGACAGGCGGATAGGAAGTTTCTTTCGGCTGGGAAAGTCTTAGCGCTCGTGCTGTGCGTGTACGGTTCATACCGGCTGTTGTCAGTATCCACGGCCTTTCTACTGAGCAAGCCGAGAAACGCGATCGTAACGGCATGTGAATCCTTCATTCAGTCTGGCGCCCCCATGCCCAACCAGGGCGGGTTCAACGAAGAACGGATTACTCTTCGTTTTCGGATTGAGGGTGATGAAAGCACTCCAACCCAGCGACTAACTCTCAGTCGCCCAGCTTCTGCATACCGATGGGCGGCAGTGATCAGCAGGGGTCTCGGGCATCGCCTTCAGGTCATCGAATCGATAAGAAATCTCGTCCATTGTGCGTAACAATGGCAATCGCACAACCATTCACCGCTGCCTCAAGCACAAGCTCGTCCGCCGAATCCGCCAGCTGTGGTCGCTAGCGTGATTCTTAAGCCTCGCTTCAGTTCACTTCCGCAGTGTGCTTGTCCCTATGCCGCACGATCGGACAGCACGAGCTCCACGCGCCGGCCGAGCACTGCGAGCGCCTGCTCGATCCGCGGTAGCTTTGTGGGGTGGTGCGGATCCAGGATGCGGCGCGCCTCCTTCTCATCGAGGCCAAGCCGTCGAGCGAGTTCGGCATTGCTGATCCCGGCCTCGCGCACGGCAAGGTACACAGCCGCCTTGAACGCCATGGAGGGCGGCACACTCACGACGCGCTCACCGCGCTTCGCTGCACTCGACGCCGGGATCTCGCGACCGTCGTCGATGCGGGCGGCAATTGCCTCCTCCAGGCAGTCCGCAGCCTCAGCAAGCGCTTCATCGAGCGTCTCGCCCTGCGTGATCGCCTCGGGCAGATCGCGGCAGGTCACGACATAGCCGCCATCGGCCTTGTCGGGCATCAGCTTCATCGGGTAAGAAAACTGTCTCATAGCTTGTCACTCTTGCTGTCAGCGATGAGCAGTGTTCGCGAGTGCGGATCTTTTTTCGAAATGATTTCGCTCGGATTCACGCACACCGGCCAGATCGTGCGCAGCGAGAAAACTATGAATGAGCCGTGCGCGCGCAGCAGTGATGCTATCACGGGTCTCTCAAGCAGCGCTTCCCGCGCGACTGATCTCGCGCTCTGTGGCGCTATTTGTCGGCACCGATGTTCCTGAGCGCTTCCTTGCGACTCAACGCACTCAGCCGGCCTGACTTTTCTTTCACGTAGCGGCGCACTTCTTGCGGGTCCGTCCACGCATATTGTCGCAGTGCCCAGCCGATCGCCTTTTGCAGGAAGAATTCGCGCGAGTCCAGCGACGGCTCAATGCACGAATAGAGCAGGCTCAAGTCCGTCTCGTGCTTTCGGCCAAGCTGGCAAATGATCGCGGTGCGACGCTTCCATAGGTTCGGGCATTTGCTCCATGCCAACATCTTGCGACGCATCTGAACGGGATACTTGTTCAATATGAAGCCCACGTGATGGGAAGCGATATCATCGACATAGTCCCACCACGCACCGGTAACGATCATCTCCTCGTAGATCTTCATGGCCGGGAGTGTCTGAAACTCACGTGCGCTGCGAGCGCGCGCCAAAGAGAGCGCTGCGTACCGCTCCTCACGAAAGCGCGCGTTGCGCCAGAGAACCAGTATTTGATTCTCCCAATCCTTCCTGTCTTCGAACTGCACGCCAGCAAATGCGTTCTTGCATATCTTCCTTAGCGCTGGCGCGGGCACGCCGTGGTATGGCATCGGGGATTTCATATAGGCTTGCATCGCTGCCGCCTTTTGCGGGTCGCCATTCTTCCGCAACATCTCTCGCAGTTTTATCAGCAACGGGCTTCCAGCCATCCGGCGCCTCGGTAGGGTTGAGCTCTATGGCCTATTCCCTTCGAGAATGGAGTGATCGCCGTGCACCCTCCGTGGATCGCATCCGTCGCGCGCTGAAATTCAGAATCGATCGATCACAACGACTCCGGTCGTGGATGTCGAGGCACTCGGTGATTACATCGCCACCATGCTGCACGGACTGTCTGTGCAGGCCCGCAATGGCGTGCCCAAAAGCGGCTGCTCGCGCCCATCCCGTACGCGCTTGAGGCTCGACGCCGTCAATCGCCTGATACGGGTCAAGCTGGATCTTCGCTCGAGCGAGGAATGCCATGTGGAAAAGCTCGTGGCCCTTCAGCTGCAAAGACCTTGGGCTTTCTCTCGATATTCGCGCAGCGAGCATTTCACGATGCGCTTGAAGGCGTCGCTGAATGCGCTGTCGGAATCGTAGCCCAGCTTCTGTGCGATCGAAGAAATGGTCACATGATTGCTTCTCAAAGCACGAGTTGCCAATTGCATACGCCAGCGCAAAACATATTCAAGGGGACCTGATCCGGCCTTTTGCTTGAATCTCAGAGCCAGCGTCAAGCGTGAGACGCCCGCGACTTCAGCCAAATCATCGACAGTCCAACGTCGGGCAGGATCTGCATGGATGGCTTGAATAACAGACCCGACGCGTGGATCGGACAGAGCCAGAAGCCAACTCGGTGTGCTGTTTCCTTCCTGAGCCGCAACGGGTAATGCTGTTGATTGCTTGGCAGTAGATCATCTCAGACTTCACCGCCGTCAACGCGAGATCGCTGCCGAGCGAGAACGCCCGCTTGCGGGACAGCAGGAAGCAATCGCGCGCTTCCAGTTGGATAGGTCGCTTCTCGCCTTCGACGACCAGCCAGCATTTTTCCTTGGACGATAGCATTGAACTTGATGCCGTCCGGCGGTGGAAAGTCTATAGCCCACGCGCCACCCGCCTTCAGACCAGCGAAAAAAAGAGCTTTGCGCGCTCAGCAGAGAAAGGACTTCAGAAAGTGGGTCCATACGCGTCCCTGGACGATCTCGATAGAAAATAAGACCTTGTTGCGTTCACGATCCTAAGTCTAGCCTGGACAATGCGAGGAGCAGGTTTGCCCAGCTTTCCATTTCAGGACTCGAAGGAACACTCCATGACCAGCAAACAGTCCCCACCATTCCGGTTTCGGAGCTGCTACCACTGCAGCACAGGTGCTCGAAGGGCGTGACCTCTCCAACGTCACTGCCATCGTCACAGGGGACCATTCCGGCCTAGGCCTGGAGACGACACGAGCACTGGCGAATGCCGGCGCGCGGGTCATTGTCGCTGTGCGCGATGCAGAAGCTATTCGCGCAAAGATCAGCGGAATCTCCAACGTCGAAGTCGAGCGATTGGATCTTTCCGATTTGGCCAGCGCGCGTGACTTCGCGCAACGCTTCCTGGCGGCCGACCGGCATATCGACATCCTGATTGGCAGCGCAGGCGTCGTGGCTTGCCTCGAAACCCGCGTGGGGTCGGGCTGGGAAGCACAATTCGCCACCAATCATCTTGGGCACTACGCGCTGGTGAATCTGCTCTGGCCGGCGCTCAAGGGAGGTGCCAGGGTAGTGGCCGTGTCGTCAGCAGGGCATCACCAATCGGGTATCCGCTGGGACGACGTGCAATTCATGCACGGCTACGACAAGTGGTTAGCCTACGGACAGTCGAAGACGGCCAATGCATTGTTTGCTGTCTATTGCAATGATAGTGAGTGACTGACATGGAACTACAGCATTTTCGCTGTTTCCTCGCCGTCGCCGAGCAGCTTCATTTCGGCTCATCGCGACAAAGCGCAATGGCTGGGTGTCGTGGGAGGTCAGCCGGATTTTCTTATGGTCAGTTTGGTCTTGTTGTTCAGCCCTTCGCCCACGCTGTTGGAGATCTGGCCTTTTGCCTTGAACCAATTCGGGCTGCATGACCTATCTCTGACGTGGGGGGAAAGCACCAAGAATGTGGTCGCGCGGATGTCGCAGCGCATATCTGTTCCAAGCGAGTTGAATGTCGTTGAACGGCGAGGCCACACTCTCCAACAGGACAACAAGATCACCGGTCGCGATCAGATGCTCGCCAAGGTACCTGGGAACGACGGAAATTCCCACCCCTTCACAGAGCGACACGCTCGGACGGCTGGTCGGCGCCGCTTACGACCATGGCGCCGTGATCGGCGCCGTCTGCCATGGTCCTGCTGGGCTCATTGGAGCAAAGCGCTCAGACGGAAGACCGTCGTAGAGGGTCTGCGGGTCAATTCCTTTACTGACGCCGAGGAGGAAGCAGTGGGGCTCGCAACGATCGTTCCCTCTCCAGACGAAGCTTTGCGAGCTCGGCACGAAGTTCGAGGCCGCGTCGAACTCTTCTTCCACGTCGGTCATGAGCGGGCTGTTATCTGTTCTCTCAGGGTAGCGCATGATCTACATGCCATTCCCTTAAATAGCTGGAAGTCATACAGGCGATGAGGCTCACTCCAAGTCAGTTGACCCCTGTAGCGATTTCCTGAAGTCTTCCCAGACAGAAGGCTCCCAGTCCCGATCGACGAATTCGGTCTGAAAGGGCTTCCTGCTCACAATGGTGATGGTGTACTGGGAAGAAAACGCCTCGGTGGGCTGGATGAAGAAGGCCACCACCTTGCCGGCCGTTCCGTTGACAACCTGGGACTTGATGACGCCGGATGGCTTGTGGCTTTCGACGATCCTCATGTCTGTGCCCATGGCCACGGTGGCCGCGTGCCAGATCTGCTCGTAATTCTTGCCGCTGACCAGAAAGCTTTTGCCTTTGCCATCGCCCGGTTGCAGGTTGTCGGTGGTAGCGCAGGCGCACAGGCACGCGGTCACCAGCAAAGCGGCGATCCGGGTCATTTGCGCATGTCCGGCTTGGGTTGGGCGCCGTTACACCTGAAAATGATCGCCCGGCTGCGGTTGCAGCTGGGTGTGATCTGGAAGTTACCGACATAGCGTGCCTTCAGATCCCCCAGGCCCTCGTGCCGGATCTCGTACTGATCCTTGCCGCCGCAGGCTGCGTCGATGGCGGCAAGCGCCTCGTTCCTGCGGGCCTGTACCAGCGCCGGCAGGCCGGCATCGCAGTAGTTCACCTCGCCGGTGGGTTTGGTGATCTTGCGCGGGTTCGACATCAGTTCCCTGACCTCGGAGGGTGTGAGCATCGTCGCGATCGTGCCGTCGGCACTCATGCTTTCCTGCTCTTCCGGGGTGTAGATATAAGCCCTGCCGGCATTGCCGCTAAACATGCCGTTGCCCGAATTCGGGTCGAGCGCACAACCAGTCAATGTCAGGGTGGCCAGAATAATGGTTGAAAACAGTTGCTTGATGTTTTTCATGATTCGATCCTCGATTGAATCGAGGGTATCAAGGCCTTTCGTATCTGACCTCTCGAAAAATCCCAACGGCTCTTATGCGCCGACCAACCGCAGGGCAATTTGACGAACCGCCAATAAAAGGCGATGAACGTCTTGCGACTGAAATTCAAATTTTCTGCCCCTTGGTTTCGTTACAGTCTGTGAGTGGGAGAAAGGCATCCATGGACAGCAACGCAAGCACATATGGCACTTCAACGGACGAGATCGGCAGTTTTGGCCGGGCCGTGCGGCAGGCCGCGCTACGTTTGAGCCTGATCTACTGGGCCTGCATGTTCGTCGCCGACAGCATCCTGGGCTGGTTCATCCACATCGACCCGCTGGAGTCCGCGCCACTGAAGTTCGTGCTGTTCGGGGCGAGCGCGCTGATGACCTACGCCATGTCTGCTCTGCTGTTCCGTGTGCGCAGCCTGTCGTTCACGTGCAAGGCGCTACTGTGCTTCTTGATGACGGCGGTGGCGGCGCCGGTCTTCACTGCGATCGATTTTCTCAACTACATGCTGTGCCAGTACCCCAAGCCGGTGAGCTTCGATCCAACCTACTCTGGCTACACGCTGCTGGAGGGCGCCTCCATGCTGTTCGGCTGGAGTTGCCTGTTCACGGCGCTGCTCTACAACTTCGAGGTGCGTGATCGCGAACGCCGTCTGGCCGCTGCACGCGAAGAGGCGCTGACGGCGCAGATGCGGGCACTGCGCTACCAGGTAAACCCGCACCTGCTCTTCAACACGCTCAATTCCATTGCCGGACTGATCGAGGAAGACGCCAAGGCGCGGGCGCAGCGTATGGTGCTGTCGCTGTCGGCCTTTCTGCGAACGACCTTGACGCTGGACCCCATGCACGACGTGGCGCTGGCCGAGGAATTGAGGCTGCAGCAGGACTACCTGGCCATCGAGCAAGAGCGCTTTTCCGACCGCATGGACTTCACCGTCGATGCGACGGAGGATGCGAGCCAGGCGTTGGTGCCCAGCTTGCTACTGCAACCGCTGATCGAAAACGCCATCAAGCATGGCGTCGGCCGATCCCAAGCGCACACGCAGATCCGCATCGTCGCGCGACGGCGCCAGCACAGCCTGTGGCTGGCGGTCGAGAACGATGTCCACACCGACGTCCAGAACGCCGTTCACGCAGCCGGCTTCGGCATCGGCCTGCGCAACGTGGCGGAGCGCATCCGCGTGCGTTTCGGCGAAGCCGGCCGTTTTCGCGTCGACACGGCCGATGGCACGCGCTTCAGGGCAGAGATCGAATTGCCATGGAGAACGCCGTGAAGCCGCTTGCTGTGATGGTGGTGGACGATGAGCCGTTGGCGCGGCGCCGCGTTACACGGCTGCTGCGCCAGTTGCCTTGGGTCGGCGTCGTGGAGGAGGCGGGCAACGTCGCGCAGACACTGGAACTGCTAACCCGCTTCGAGCCAGCGATCCTGCTGCTGGACATTCAGATGCCCGGTGGCAGCGGCTTCGATCTGTTGGCGCGCTGGCGCGGCCCTCCTCCAGTGGTGGTGTTCGTCACTGCCTTCGATGACCAGGCCTGCCAAGCCTTCGACGCCAGCGCAACCGACTACATCACCAAGCCCATCGAACCCGGACGCTTCCAGCTGGCGCTGGAGCGCGCCCGTCAGGCCACGCAGTCGCAGAGCAGCGCGCAAAGGATCGCAGAGCTCGAAGAGGTCATCGCCAACCTGCGTCGCAGGGCCGCGCCACAGCCGCGCGTCGGGGCCGAGTTGTGGATCAAGACTCGGGGCGAGTACGTGCGCATCATGTCCGCGGAAGTCACACACGTCCGGGCCGAACGCAACTATGCGCGCGTCCACGCACACGGTAAGGCATACCTATACAACGCCAGCCTGTCCGAACTGGAGCGCAAGTTACCCGCGCAGGAATTCATCCGCGTCCACCGCGGCGCCATAGTGCGCATCGGCGCAATCAGCCGTTTGGGCGTGGGCGCCTTCTCATCGCTGACAGTAGTACTGTCCAACGGGGTGGCCGTGCGGGTCGGGCGAACCTATACGGCAGAGGTGCGGGCACGGCTGATGCAACAGCTACCGTGACTTCAGCTGGCCGAGAGTTTCTTCGCTCTCACCAGTGAGCAGTCCGACAGACCCATCCGTGGCTGTGAAAAGTGAGTATGCCGCAGCCGATCAGTCGACCGAGCGCGGCGCCACGCCACGCTCGCTGCCATATGGTGGTAGGCCACCGTGAAGGTGCCGAAGCAATCCAGCGCCGCCTGCAGATTCTCCGCAGTATCCAGATCGAAGGCATCGAACCCGCAGCGCGCCAGGAAGAACAGGCAGATCGCCGGCCGCACACAGCTCGCCGCCGAAGCGGAAAGGACTCTTACGACAGCCTCCATCGGAAGAAGGCGCAACAGTCGCGGCGCCAGACCAAGTATCGCCTGTCTACCAGACATACTCCAACTGCACCCATAACTTCGTCGTGTCGGTGAACAGTCGATCAGCAGAATAGTCGGCATATTTGATGGTGCCTAGAAAGCGCTGAAACTTGCCCTGCACCTGCAGATTGATCTCGTCACCGTAGTCCAGCGACAGCCGCTCGGATTCGTACTGGTGATAGCTTGCCTGTGCCGACAGTGTGTCCAGCGGACCGACGCCTTTCAGCGTGAAGCCCGCATTGACGTAACGATCGTCGATGCCGTTGGCGGGCGTCGTCAGGAACTTGTCGGCCCATCCCTGAAACTTGTGGAGTGTCGCGAGCGGCGTGGTGAATCCCTTGACGCCATTGCCTTCAAGCACTTCGGTACCGACACCGACGTAATACTGCCGATAGGTGGCAGTGAGTTCGGCAAGGAAGTAGTCGTTGTCGAAGTTCAGCGGATTGTCGCGATACTCCGTCTGCTGCGCGTACGAAAATGCATAGGCGAGTTTGATCTTGGACAACGGCCGGTCACCGGCAAAGCGTACGCCGTAAGTTTGCGACGAATCGCGCACTGCCGTATTGCTGATCGCCACGGGCGCACCGGCAATCGGATCGAACTCCAGCAGATAGCCGAAGGCGGTGAGCTTGCCGATGGGCAACTGATAGGACAGGTTCGCGAAGTAGCTATCGCCTTCGTAACGGCCTTGCGGCGAGTCCTTGCCGAATACGCGATTGACCTGCGAGACGTACGCCACATCGACGGTGAAGTTCGTCACCGTCTTGTTGACGATGCGCAGAGAGTCGAACGTCTGTTCGTTCTGGCGCCAGCCGACGTTACCGACGAAGCGCTGATCGTCGAGATTGATACGCTGGCGTCCCAGCGTGACCGTCGTCTGCGGCAGCAAGGTATTGGTCAGCTGCAGCCGATTGATCTCGTAACTCTCCGGATCGGCCACGGTCGGATAGCGGGTCTTGCCGTTGAGCGTGTCGTTGTAGTCGGAACGCAGCGGCCACAGGAACTCACCCTCCGCCAGCAGCGCCGTCTCCCACGCCTTGCCGGTCTCGAACCCGAGTCTCGCGCGCAGTGTCAGCGCTTCGGCATCCTTCGCCATCGGCTCCTGATCGACACTTTCAAAACGCATACGTGCATCGACGATCGGCTTCGCTTCGCTGATGGCGCCGCCGATCGGACCCAGCACACTTGCGCCAGCCGCAGAGCTGGCCAGCAGCAGCGTCGCGACCACTGCTGTACGCAACGCACTCGCTGCGTCATGGATTCCCGGACGATTCATAGGTTCTCCCATAGTTCCAGAAACAATTCCCAGAAACGATCGTGTTTTATGCTGCCTGCGGGCGATGCTCGCGATCACATTCGGCCAGGAATGTGAGCAGCTCTTCGCGGTAGCGGTAGTAGTCGGGATGCTCCAGCAGCGCTTTGCGGGTGCGCGGACGCGGCAGGTCGACAGTCATGATGTTGCCGATGCGGGCATGCGGACCGTTGGTCATCATCACCACGCGATCGGCGAGCAGGATCGCCTCGTCGACATCGTGGGTCACGCAGATCGCCGTCACGCGATTGCGCTTCCAGATCTCCATCAGGACTTCCTGCAGATCCCAGCGTGTCAGCGCGTCGAGCATGCCGAACGGTTCATCGAGCAACAGCAGCTTCGGCGACAGGGCGAACGCACGTGCCAGGCCGACCCGCTGCTTCATGCCGTTCGACAGATCGGCGGCCCGCTGATCGAACGCCTGTTGCAGCCCTACGCGCGTCAGGTAGTACTCGACGATGTCGCGTCGCTCACCCGCACCGATGTGCGGATAGACGCGATCCACTCCCAGCGCCACATTTTCGCGCGCCGTCAGCCACGGCAACAGGCTCGGCGCCTGAAACACTACGCCGCGATCC
>JAIBJL010000158.1 GCA_020029545.1 Gammaproteobacteria bacterium | reverse complement strand
ACTGCATGATCATTCCGTCTGAAGAATTCGTGGCGGGATTCTGCGTAACGGCGAGGTAGGTTGTCATGGGCAGGATGTCCCGACTGTCCCGTTAACCTGAGCATCCCGCGCAACAGATTGCACCGCCGGCACCTCGTGCGGCGGCTCGTGAAAGACTCAGGGCATGCCTTGAAGCCGCACCAGGCGTCTCAGTTCGGGTATGCAGCTACCGCAGTTGGTCCCGCATTTCAGGTCGTCTTGCAATCGTGCAAGTCGTTCATCCGCAGGACCCGCGATGGTGGCCAGTGCGGTTTCGATCTGCGGCGCGGCGATGTCGAAGCAACTACAGACTTGCCTGCCGCGGCCTACGACGGCAACAGGGGGCTTGGCGCCCGGCAGCAATAGCAGGCGCCCATAACTTTGCGCAGGCTGCTCTTCCTGCAGAATGCATTTCATCCATGCTTCGGCACTGCTGTCGCCACCGAGCAGCAACCCTTCGATGCGTGAGGTCTCGCCTGTTCCGGAAAGGCGCACGCAGCGCCGTTGACCACGGCGATGGTCCAGATAGCGCAGCACTTGCGTGCCTGCCATGCCCAGGAGGCCTTCAATCTGTTCAAGCAATGGCTCCGGCGCAGGCACCGCGTCCGCAGCGCGGAACAGAACGCCATGTCGTTCGCGGCCGAAAGGTACGCAGGTCGCAAAAGCGAATTGTGGCATCAGCCGCTGCAGCGCGGCGCGCGCGTTGAAAGCATCGGCTTCGCCGAGCCACGCGAGCGCCAGCAGGCGCCATGGCAGCTCGGCTTTCTCGATTCTCACGGCCGCGTGTTTCAGTTCGGGCTGTTTCGACTGCGGACAGTACGTCGGTATGGTCAACGCGTTCACGCCTGCCGCGGCGGCGCCGGTGCCCATATGGCCGCCGAGATAGTCATCGCCCCAATGCATGGCAATGAAGGTCTGCGTTGGTGCAATCTGCTCGCTCGCGTGTACCGGCAGCACGATGGCGCCGCGACGCGAAGTCACTCGCACCAAGTCGCCCTCGGCCAGCTGCAGCCGGGCCAAGTCGCTGCCGTGCATGTCGATCTGCGGCTCGGGCACATGTCCGAACAATCGGCCGATCGTGCCGGTGCGGCTCATGCCATGCCATTGATCGCGCAACCGTCCGGTGTTCAAGGAAAATGGAAAGCGTGCGTCGCGCGGTTCGGCAAGTTTTGCGTAGGGAGTATCGGCAAAACGTGCGCGCCCATCGATCGTGGGAAAGATGCCATCGGCGTACAAGCGTACCGTGCCCGCGCCTGCACCTTGTGGATACGGCCATTGAGCAGGTTGCGAATCGAGCTGCTCATAGCTCAGTCCGGTAATGTCGAGATCGCGTCCGCGCGTGCTCTCACGGTGTTCATTCCATACCGCCTCGGCGTGAGCATAGGCAAAGAGCGTGGCGTCCTGCGGGCGCAAGCGAGCTTCCAGTCGCTGGGCCAGATCGGTGGCAATCGCCCAATCATCGCGTGCTTCACCCGGTGCCGGTACCGCGGGCCGCACACGGCTGATGCGGCGCTCGCTGTTGGTCACGGTGCCGTTTTTTTCTCCCCAGGTGGAAGCCGGCAGTAACAGATCCGCGTAGCCGCAGGTCGATGTTGTCGCGAACGCCTCCTGGACCACGACGTACTCGGCGCGTTCGAACGCCGCTCGCACCATGGATTGTCTGGGCATGGACTGCGCCGGGTTCGTGCAGGCGATCCATAGCGCCTTGAGCTGCCCGTCAGCGGCGGCTTCGAACATTTCCACGGCGCTCTTGCCGGGCGTCGCGGGAATAGCGTCGATACCCCACAGCGCGGCGATCTCGGCGCGATGTTCCGCGTTGCCCAGGTCGCGATGACCCGACAATAGATTCGACATGCCGCCGACCTCACGCCCGCCCATCGCATTGGGTTGACCCGTCAATGAGAACGGGCCGGCACCAGGTTTACCGATGTGCCCCGTCGCCAGGTGCAAGTTGATCAGAGCCGCATTCTTCGCAGTGCCGCTACTGCTTTGATTCAGACCCTGACAGTACAGCGACAGGCTCGGCCCCTTGGCAAACCAGCGCGCTGCCTGTATCAAATCGGCCTCAGGCAGACCACATAGCTTCGCTGTTTCCTTCGGCGTGAAATCCCGTGCCCGGTCGCGTAGCGTCTCGAACCCTGTCGTGTGGGCCGCGATAAAAACTTGATCGCACAGCCCCTCCCACAACATCACGTGTAGCAGACTATTGAAGAGCGCGACGTCGGTGCCTGGCAGCAGTGGCAGATACAGATCAGCCAGTTCCGCCGTCTCGGTGCGCCGCGGATCGGCGACGATGACCTTCATCTGCGGGCGCGCGCGTTTGGCATCTTCGAGCCGGCGGAACAGGATGGGGTGCGCGAACGCCATGTTGGAACCGACGATGAACACCGTGCCGGCGTGATCCAGATCTTCATAACTGCACGGCGGAGCATCCATACCGAGCGTCATTTTGTATCCGGCCACGGCGCTGCTCATGCACAAGCGCGAGTTGGAGTCGATGTTGTTGGTGCCGATCAAGCCCTTCACCAGCTTGTTGAAGACGTAGTAGTCCTCGGTTAGCAACTGGCCGGAGAGATAGAATCCGACGGCATCCGCACCGTGCCGTGTGATGATACTGGCGAAGCGATCCGACGCTTCATTCATGGCGCTGTCCCAGCTGATCTGCACTAGCGGTCCCCCGCGGACAATGCGCTTCTGCGGTACAAGTAGCCGCACGTGCTGGGTAACGCTCGCCGCCGCGGTCAGGTGCAGGGTACTGCCCTTGGAGCACAGGCGTCCGAAGTTGGCCGGGTGCTCGGGATCGCCGCGCACATCCTTGATTTGTGCGCCTTCGCTTCGGATGACTACCCCGCATCCCACGCCGCAATAGGGACAGGTCGACCGCGTCTCGATCACGCCGTTCGCCTGTTCAGACTGCAGGGCGTTCCGCCGCGGCGGTCTCGGCGCCGCGTGCGACAGTTGCGGGCACTGCCGTGGTGCCCAGCGCCAGCGTCGCCAGCTCTTGCGTATCGAGCAACACCTCGCCCGCAACAACCTTGACTGAAAAGCGCTGTGTGCAACCGGCATCCGGTGCCTTGGCGCAGCCGTCATCCAGGCCGATGGTCCAGTTGTGCAACGGACACGCGACGCTTTGCCCGAATACGATACCCTGACTCAGCGGCCCACCTTTGTGCGGACAACGATCGAGCAGCGCGAAGATGGTGTTGTCGCCGCTGCGGAAGATGGCGACATCGGTACTGCCGCGACGGGCGATGCGTCGTGAGCCCAGCACGGGTATGTCGTCGACCCTGCAGAATGTTTTCCAGTCACTCATCACAGGACTCCCAGATCAAATGACGCCGAGGGGTTGGAACTGCCGCGCATCCACGCCCGCCTTGTCGAACTCGAACCACGGATCGGGCTCGCCATCGAGCGAGAACTGCAGCCGCTCCCACAGCGCCTTACGGTTCGCGGCGTCATCGAGCACCCGGGTCTTGCAGTAGTCCAGACCGACTCGCGCGACGTAGTGCACCGTGCGTTCCAGGTACCAGCCTTCTTCGCGGTAGAGCTGCAGAAAGGCACCGGCATATTCCAGAACTTCCGCGGCCGTCTTGAGTTTGACGAAGAAGTGCGCGACTTCGGTTTTAATGCCGGCATTGCCGGCCACATAGATCTCCCACCCCGAATCGACACCGATGATGCCGACGTCCTTGATGCCCGATTCGGCGCAGTTGCGCGGGCACCCGCTGACTGCCAGCTTCACCTTGTGCGGCGCGTACATGCGCCACAGCGCCCGTTCCAGATCGATGCCGAGCTTGGTGCTGTCTTGCGTACCGAAGCGGCACCATTCGCTGCCGACACAAGTCTTCACGGTGCGCAACGTCTTGCCATAGGCGTGCCCCGAGGGCATGCCGAGGCTCTGCCATACCGCGGGCAGATCTTCCTTTTTCACCCCGAGCAGATCGATGCGCTGGCCGCCGGTGACCTTGACCGTGGGAATCTTGAACTTGTCGATCGTATCGGCGATGCGGCGCAGCTCCGATGAATTGGTGGTGCCGCCCCACATGCGCGGCACCACGGAATAGGTGCCATCCTTCTGGATATTGGCGTGACTGCGCTCGTTGATGAAATGACTTTGCGGGTCGTCCTTCGCCTCCTTCGGCCAGGTACTGATCAGGTAGTAGTTGACGGCCGGGCGACAGGCCGAGCAGCCGTTCGGCGTGCGCCACGACAGGTGCCGGTAAACCGCATCGATGGTCAGCAGATGGGTCTCGCGAATCGTGTCGCGCACTTCCTGGTGACTGGCATCGGTGCATGCACACAGCGCCTTTTTCTTTGGTGCTGCGCTGTAGTCCCCGCCTGCGGTAAACATCAGCAGCTGTTCCACCAGACCGGTGCACGAGCCGCACGATGCGCTGGCCTTGGTGACCTTGCGCACCTCCTCGAGGGTGAACAGGCCTTTGTCCTTGATCGCCCTGCAGATGGTGCCCTTGGTGACGCCGTTGCAACCGCAAACCTCGTCGCTGTCGGCCATGGCCGCTGCCTTGCTCTGTCCTTGATGACCGGCATCGCCGAGGTGCGATTCGCCGAACATCAGCTTGTCGCGCATGTCGCCGATCTTGCGCCCGTCGCGCAGCAGCTTGAAGTAGAACGAGCCATCGACGGTGTCGCCGTAAAGACAGGCGCCTACGAGCTTGTCCTGCTGAATCACCAATTTCTTGTAGACACCGCCATAGGGATCGCTCATCACGATCTCTTCGCAGTCCGGTCCACCCATGAAATTGCCGGCCGAGAACAAATCGATGCCCGTCACCTTGAGCTTGGTCGACGTGGTCGAGCCCGCATAGCGGCCGATACCAAACTCCGCCAGGTGCGTCGCGCATACCTTGCCCTGTTCGAACAGCGGTGCCACCAGTCCGTAGGCGATACCGCGGTGAGCAGCGCATTCGCCGACCGAGTAGATGCGCGGATCGGTGACCGTCTGCATGGTGTCGTTGACCACGATACCGCGCGCGCAATGCAGGCCAATTTTCTCCGCGAGCTCCGTGTTCGGGCGAATGCCGGCGGCCATTACGACCAGGTCCGCCCGAACCTCGCTGCCGTCCTTGAACTTGACCGCGGTGACTCGCCCGAGGGGTCCGCCGACCAGTTCCGAGGTATGCGTTTCGACGCGGAATTTCATGCCGCGCAATTCCAACGACTTGCGCAGCAGATCCCCGGCGACACCGTCGAGTTGCCGATCCATCAGCCAGGGCGCGATGTGCACCAGAGTGACGTCCATGCCACGCGTTATCAGTCCGTTCGCCGCCTCCAGGCCGAGCAGCCCGCCACCGATGACCACCGCGTGCTTGTGCGTTCTGGCGGTTTCGATCATCACGTTGGTATCGGCGATATCGCGGAATGCAATCACACCTTGCAGATCCCTGCCCGGCAGCGGCGGGATGAATGGATTGGAGCCGGTGGCAATCAGCAGCCGATCGTAAGATTCCTCGGTGCCGTCTGCGGCAATGACAATACGCCGCGCCCTGCTGACATCGACAACCTTCTTGCCCAGGTGCAGCTTGATGCCGTGTTCTGCATACCAGGCGAGCGGGTTGAGTACGATCTCGTCCAACGTTTGTTCGCCGGCAAGCACCGGGCTCAACAAAATGCGGTTGTAGTTGGGATGCGGTTCGGCACTAAAAACGCAGATGTCGTACATCTCGGGGGCGATCTTCAGCAGCTCTTCGAGCGTGCGCACACCGGCCATACCGTTACCGACCATCACCAGTTTCATTCGCTTCATCGGATGTTTCTCCAAGCGAGGTTCAGCAGCACGTCGCGGCAGCGGGCCTATACTCATCGCCATGACTTTCGACGTAGATATCGGCCACTACACGAGCACCGGTCCTCGACGGCGCAACGAGGACTATGCAGCGGCATTGCGACCACCGGCGACCGACGGAACGCTTGGACTGATTGCCGCGATCGCCGATGGTGTCAGTGCCGGCGGTGGTGGATTGGAAGCGGCGCAGAGCACGATCATCGGGGTCGTGGGCGACTTTCACAGCGCGCCGGACACCTGGCATGTAAGCGTCGTGCTCGATCGGCTGATCGGTGCACAGAACGCCTGGCTTGCCGATCACAATCGGCGGCGACAGGGCTTGCGCCATTCTGAATCGACGCATGCCGGCATCGCGATGACGACACTCACTGCGCTGGTGTTGCGCGGGCAGGCGTGGACCGTGGCGCATGTGGGTGATACGCGTGCATGGCTGGTGCGCGACGGCGAGTGTGTGCAACTGACGCAGGATCACGCCTTCGAAGAAGCGTTTCAGCGCAGCCGCCTGATGCGCGCGATTGGCCTCGACGATCGGGTACGTATCGACTTCGAGCAGGGCGAACTGCGTCGTGGGGATGTGTTCATACTCACCACGGATGGTGTGCATGGCGAACTCTCGCGCCGACAGATCGTTGCCTTGAGCCAAGCAGACGATGCGCAGCTCGCAAGCCAAGCCCTGGTAGAGGCGGCTCTCAAACAGGGCTCGCGCGACAACGCCACTGCGCTGGTCGTGCGCGTCAAACAGTTGCTCGCGGGCCGCTTCGAGGACACGTTGCTGGCCGGTCGTGATCTGCCCGTGCCGCCTCGCCTGAATGTCGGTGACTCGATCGATGAATACTCGATTCTCGCCACGCTTGCAGATACCGGTGCGCACCGGGTGTATCGAGCTCGCAGTGTGCGCAGCGATGCATGCGTGCTCCTGAAGACCCTGCACGAGTCCTGTCGTAACGACCCGCAGGAGCGCGCGATGCTGGCGCATGAGGCGTGGCTTGCGCTGCGCATCGCCGATCGTCGTCCGCCGCACGGCGAAGCGGGGTTTGTCTGCGCGCATGCCACGGACAACGCGTCCGCTTTCTACACGGTCTTCGACTGGCATCCCGGCGCCACGCTCGCGGACATGTTCGCCGCAGAGCGCCGCTTCGAAGTACCGGAAATCGTCGACGGCGCCATTGCCATCGCTCGTGCCCTGGCGCGGTTGCACCGCCATGGCGTCATTCATCGCGATATCAAACCGTCGAATCTGCATCTGGGCGAGGACGGCAAATGGCGTGTACTCGATCTCGGTGTCGCGCTGTCGGGTAGCGACTTGCAAAATTTCCGGCTGCTGCATGCCGGTACACCCAGCTACATGAATCCGGAGCAATGGGGCACCGATAGCACCGAACGGGTAGCCGCCGATGAGGCCAGCGATGTATATGCACTGGGCGTCACTTTGTACGAATGGCTGACCACGAAACTTCCCTACGGACCCCTCGAGCCATACAGCCGCGGTCGCGTGCGCCGCGATCCCAAACCGCCCTCGCGACTGCGCCCGGACGTGCCCATCTGGCTTGACTACGTAGTGCTGAAAGCCGTTGCGATCGAACCGCAGCAGCGCTTCCATACGGCGGAGGAACTCATTGTTGCGCTGGAACGGGGCGCTGCTCGTCCGCTGTCGCGTCCGCACGGGACGCCGATGATCGCGCGCGATCCGACAGCACTGTGGAAAATAGCGCTCGCCGCGTCGCTGCTGTTCAACGCACTGCTGATTTATTGGTTGTTGTTTCTGCCGTCTTGAGCGGCAGGCCGAGTCTGGCACCCTCATGTCTGCAACGGCCTGTGCCGCGGGCTCCGCGCTCCGCCGTAATCGGGCGTGTCAGCGACAGACACAGCCGTGCGGGCTCGTCCACCTTTCTCAGCCCAGGTACGAGTCCAGCGGATCTGCACGACGCGCAGCATGATCAACATCGCGGCAGCGAGCACTGCGAAGGCAATAAAGCCCCACAAATAACTGCCCGTGAGTTGCTTCGACTGGCCCATGGCGTTGGGAATGAAACCACCGCCCAGCGCACCGATCTCCCCGATCATCGAACCCGCTACGGCCGTCGTCATCGGCCAGCGTAGCGGCACGAGTTGGAACAACGCGCCGTTACCCGCGCCCAGCGCTGCGAAACACAGCATGAAGAGCAATGTGGTGACCGAAACTGAGGCGCCGGACAGGCCGCATAGCACCAACGTGAGGCATACCAGTACCAGAACGCTGCTCAAGGTATTCACCCCGCCGACGCGATCCGACACGTAACCGCCCAGGACTCGCACCGCCGAGCCCATCAATGTGGCGAGCATCGTGAGCTGACCTGCCTCGACTTTGGTCACTTTGAACTGATCATAAAAGTACGTCGGTAGAAAACTTGCCAGCCCGATGAAGCCGCCGAACGTGATCACGTAGATCAGACTGAAAGACCACCCGTCCTTCTCGAACAGGCAGGAGATGTGCTGGCGAAACGATTGGTGCTCTTCCACATCCGGCGGTTCCTTCGCACAGAACCACATGACGAGCATGGGCAGAACCATCGTCACCGCCGCCAGCGCATAGACCGTGGTCCATCCATACTTGACTGCCAGCGGCGGAGCACACAGCACCGCAAGCACGGTGCCAGAATTCCCCGCGCCCGCAATGCCCATTGCGAGACCCTTGTACTTCGGTGGATACCAGCCTGAGCCGAGCGACAGCGCAACACCGAAACTGCCGCCGGCAATACCCAGCAGTACACCCATGGCCAGTACTTCATTGTGCGAGTCAACGAATTTGAATCCGTACAGCAGGCCGACAATGATGAGCGCCATCTCGACCATCGCCGCGCTCTTGCGGCCGATGTACTGCGACAGCACGCCCAGCGGAAATCGCATCAAAGCGCCGGCGATGATGGGCACGGACACCATGAAGCCCTTTTGTGCGGCGTCGAGCCCGAAGGCCTCGCTGATAAATGGCGCCATGGCGCCATTGAGCACCCAGATGGCGAAGGTGAAATCGAAGTAGAGAAAGGACGCGAGCAGCGTTGGCCAATGTCCCGAGCGTACAAACACTTTGAAATCGGACATAGGAAACCCCGAAGTGATGAATGCCGGCGTTGCTCGTGGAGCGTTAATCGTCAGCTGTCCGACGCTCGCAGTTACCAAGCGGCGCAAGGTGTGCACCGTGCGCCATGTAGTATTTGCAGAGGTCTGCATGCGCGTACTGCCCTACGTTGCAGCGATGAGCCGATGTCAGCAGACGGACCGAGGAAGGCGATGCAAGACTCGTGCACGTGCTTGTCGAGTGCCGTCACAGGGGTGGCGCGCATATTGCAAATGCGCAAATGCGCCTGTGCTGTACATAGCTGCGCGCGTGGCGCGTACCTGTTTGCTCATGCGGGACAGTGCCGTCGCAGCGGCCATGCTATTCAAGGGCCATTCGAGGATGCATTTGCGAAATGAAGACGTTCATCCAGGTGGTCGAAGTTTGGGTCCCCGACGCGGATGGTTATCTTCTCGAACTCGACGGTGGCCTCTATGGAACCGCGGTCGAATTCGGTGCGCTCAGCAGGCGCATGTGTTTCGGTCGGGGCGAGGGACTACCGGGTCGGGTGTGGGACGCCGGCCATCCGATCCTGCTCAAACATCTGCAGGGAGGTTACTTTCAGCGCGCGGCAGCTGCCAAAGCGGCGCAGTTGACGTGCGCGGTGGCATTCCCGGTGTTTTTCACCGACATGCTGAAAGCCGTCGTCATATTTTTCTGCGGAGGCGCAGATGCGCTCACGGGCGCCCTGGAATTGTGGCGCAATGACCCATGTAGCAGCGCCGACATGACGTTGGTCGATGGCTACTATGGATCGACTGCTGCGGAGTTTGAGTCCGCCGCGCGCGCTCTTGTCGTGCCTCGCGGATCGGGATTGCCGGGATTGTCATGGCAGCGCGAAGCATCAGTGTTCATCGACGGATTGTCGGAATCATCGACCTTTCTCAGAGCTGAGCAAGCCTCCGCAGCGGCAATTCAGCGTGGTCTGGCGATACCGTGTCCGGTGCAGACGAATGAGCACTATGTTCTGACGTTGCTCTCTGCACGGGCAACGCCGATAGCACAGCGTATAGAAGCCTGGAGTTCCGGCGTCAGTGGTCAATCGCTCCAGCGAACTTACGGGTATTGCGAAACCGCCGGACTGTTGCCGATCGGCGCGGACCAAACCACGTTGGGGAGTGGTGAAGATACAATTGCAGCGGCGTTTGCAACCGGCATTCCCAGAGTTCGCCGGCCTGTCTGCTGCAGCTGTAGGATTGGGAGGGATGATTGCACTGCCCATCGTGCGCGGTGCGACCATCGCCGAGACTGTGGTGCTGTACTTCTGAAGGTACGTAATCACTGGTCAATCCTGTCTGCGCTCGTAGATCAGCACCTCGGTGGCGTAGAGGAAGAACGATTGCGCCGGCCGGTAGAAAGCTGTCTTCGGGTTGGCGTTGATCTCGATCAGTGCGCGTTCGTAGGCGCGGAATGCACCTACGGTCGCGGTGCTGTCGAACCACAGACTGGCCACGCCTTCGTAGAACACTTCGAGTCCGCCGAAGTACTTGAGCGTGGGATTGAACTCGGGAAGCAGGTGGCTGTGGGTGCAGCGGCGCACTGCGGCGGCGGCGTCCGGGGCGCGTTCCAGCGCTAGTGCATGCGCTTTGGCCCAGCGCTCGAAGAATTCCGGCAGCGCCAAGCCTTCGGCCGCGCGTATGAAATGCAGTGTCTTGGCGCCGCTGCCGCGCCCAGGCCGCGGCACAGCCTGCTCAACCTCTGTCGCGACCAGACTCAGGGCCGAGGGTCTGTCGCTGAAATTGGCGCCGTCGGGTCCCATCTTCGTGCGTATGTGCTCGTGCTGGTTGGTCGTCTGCATGTCCTGCGGACTGTCCCAATAAAGCTCGGTCACCGAATCGCGTGCGACGACCATGGAGTGCGACGCCTCGGCCGCCGTGCCGAAAGCGGAATCAAAGACATGATTCTGTACGTAGCGCTGCAGCGTCACCGGCTTCTCGACAGCGAGGGCACCGTGGACATGCTGGATATAGGCCAGGTATTCGGCATGCGTCATGCCGGGTTTACGGCAGATCGCTGCCATCATTTTGATCATGGGTACTCCTCTTGAGTGGTCGGTTCGGGCTGGTTGACCCACGCGGATGGTAATTCAAAAACGATATCCGCGGATCACCCCGCTCAGACGGATGATCGAGTCCTTGCGGATGTGCGGTCGGTTCTGAGGGATCATTCGGTGCCCGGCCGCCTTATAGATCGCGTTGTCCTTCATGCGCGTGACGACCGGGCTGCAAAATCGGCTCACGTTGCGTATCCTTGCTGGACAGGCGGATTGGTTTTGGTCACCTCCCAGCCTGCACGTGCGGGCTCAACGTCTGTGCACCGCCAATTCGGATGAGAGTGAACTGAGGTCAAAGGGGCATGGCAAAAATCGCATTGGTCGGCGCGAGCGGCAACATCGGTGCTCGCGTGCTAGACGAAGCTTTGTCGCGCGGTCACACGGTGACCGGTATCGTGCGCAATCCGGAGAAGCTTGCCGCTCGCGCCGGTTTGTCGGTTGTAAAGGCCGATATCAGCGAACCTGGCAGCGCAGCCGAAGCCATTCGTGGTGCCGACGTGTTGGTCGTCAGTATTCGCTGGAGCGACAACGCTGCCCAGGTGTTGGCCACCGCCAGGCTCGCAGGTGTGAAGCGTCTGCTCGTCGTGGTCGGCGCGGGCAGCTTGGAAACAAGCCCCGGAGTGCGCGTGCTCGATATGCCGGATTTTCCTGCAGCCTGGCGTCCCGGTTCTGAAGCGGCGGCGCGTGCCTTACAGACATTCCGCGATGAAAAGGCAATAGATTGGGTGGCATTCTCGCCTTCGCAGAACATCGGCCCGGGCGAACGGACTGGCAAGTTCCGCATCGGCGGCGATCAACTGCTCCGCGATGCGAACGGCGAAAGCAAAATCTCGCGCGAAGATTTCGCAGTGGCGATCGTCGATGAAATCGAAACTCAACAGCGTCATCGCCAGCGCGTCACGGTGGGTTATTGACTCGCCGTAGTTTCGAACGCAGCCAAACGTTAAATCTCGCGCGGGCCTTGTCGGAAGCGCACCCGTGATCGAATGGTGCTTACTTAGCGGCGAGTCCCATCAGAGTTTCCACCACCAACAGGGCCTGGGGCATGGGGCCTGGGTAGGAGCCCCGAATTCCATGTGCGCCAGCGTGTACGCTGATCCGTTTCCTGCCCAGGCCCCGCGCCCCGGGCCCTTGCGCCCATGCAATAGATTCGAGTTGGGCCGCAGGGAAAACATTCCTAAGTACGTGGTACTCACCCTGACCGCTTCTATCGGAGCATACCCTTGAAGCTTGCTACTTTGCCGAACCGCACGCGCGACGGTGCCCTCTGCGTAGTCAGCCGGGACCTGACACGTTGTGTGTCCGCCGCACCCATCGCCGCGACCCTGCAGTCGGCCCTGGAACGGTGGCAGCAGGTCGAGCCAGCCTTGCGCGACCTTGCGGCACGACTCGACACCCGAGGGGACGAAGGTGAGCCGTTCAATCCCTCCGGCGCGCTGGCACCTCTGCCTCGCGCTTGGCAGTGGCTCGACGGTTCGGCCTATGAAAGCCACAGCGACCTCATGCATAAGGTCTTCAAGATGTCGCCCGTGGCGAGCGAGCGGCCGCTGATGTACCAGGGCATATCCGATACCTTCCTCAACTCGACCCAGGACGTGCCGCTTCCGTCCGAAGAGGACGGCATCGACTTCGAAGGGGAATTCGGCGTGATTGTCGACGAGGTGCCCCTGGGGGTGACGCCTGAGCAGGCGCTTGGGCACATCAGGCTCGTGGTGCAGATCAATGATTGGTCGCTGCGCACCTTCGCGCCGATCGAGATGAAGACGGGCTTCGGCTGGATTCACGCCAAACCGCCGTGCAGTGTTGCGCCCGTGGCGGTCACGCCGGATGAACTGGGCGAACATTGGCGCAATAGCCGCGTGGCGCTGCCCCTCGATGTGTGGTGGAACGGCGAGCGGTTCGGTCGGGTCGACGGCTATCCGATGGCGTTCGGCTTCGACCAACTCGTGGCTCATGCGGCCCGCACGCGCCGCCTGGTCGCCGGCACCATCATCGGATCGGGCACTGTTTCCAATAAGAACTATCGCGAAGTCGGTTCGTCTTGCATCGCCGAGCGCCGCGGCATCGAGATGTTGGACAAGGGGGAAGCCGTGACCCGCTACATGCGTTTCGGCGACCGCGTCCGAATGGAAGCGACCCTGCCGGACGGCGCGGCTGTCTTCGGACCGATCGACCAGAAAGTCGTCAAAGCCGGGTAGGGGGCCTTCTCTGGCCGTGTTGGATCAGCGGTCCCGGATCAGAATTCGATCAGAATAGCGCGCCGCATAAATTCGCGAGGCACTCACCGTGTCAAGATCCTACGCATCGATGTCGCAACACAGCTTCCAAGTTGCGGACAACAGGCTGTCGCAGGACGGTGGGCTCGCAATTAGTCTCGCCTCTGCGAGGGAAGGCTACTACCATGTTGTGCGCAATCAGATTCAGGGATCATGCATCATCAACGCTCGACGTGAGACGACCCGGCGGTAAACGCGCATACACAATGCCCATGAAAAAAGCTGCCATTGAGGCTGTACAGGCAAAAGGCCATCGGACCCGCCAGATCATTCTGGACGCCGCAGAAGAGTTGTTCGGCGAGACCGACTACGATGCGGTGTCTTTGCGAGACATCGCGGAGAAAGCCCATGTGCTCCTGGGCCAAGTGAGCTATCACTTCACGAATAAGACCTCACTGTTCGAGGCGGTTGCCGCGCGCCGCGCCGACGAGATAAACCGCATTGGAATCGACGAGTTGAAACGGTACCAAAACCCATCACTCGAACAGATCGTGGACGCTTTCGTCCGTCCGGTCCTGCTGCGGAAAAGCGAGTCTCAGTGGAACAGCTACGTTCGAATTATGGCGCAGGTCTATTATCAAGAGCGTTGGGAGCCTATGCGCGAGCGGTTGTTCGGCCCCTTTGTTCGGACATTCCTGAGGGCCCTCAAGCAAGTGATGCCCGGTACACCCACCGACGTTATCCGGCAAGGATTAGCCTACGCCGTCATGGTTCTGCTGGGTGCTTCGGTTGTGACGTTGACGCGCCCCAACAAGAATGGCTCCTCCGTCGCGCAGTCGGAGTTGATATTGCAGTTCCTGACTGGTGGCGTATGCGCCTTGGGTAGAGCGCCGAGTAGTCTGCCTGGCCAGCCGGGTTCTGTGGCTCAGACACGCAGGCAGGGGCGCTTGCGCGCGGAAAAGCCTCCGGTACGCAGCCATCGATAAGGCGAAACAGGTGAGTGCACAATCGTACAAACCCTGGCAAGTTAAAAATGACTGGAAGAACTAGAGATCATTCCAATCATTTTGCTGATGATGATCGCCAATGACGTTTCGTTGCGCAATCTCATTCCGATCGAAGTGGCGCGCGGCTTCGGCACCTATCAGTCCAAACCGTCCAGTTCCTTTTCACCCGTCGCGGTGACGCTGGACGAACTCGGCGAACGCGTCCGCATCGAGGTGTTCGGCAAGGACGGCCAGTCGGTCTTCGGCGCGATCGATCAGAAGGTGGTTCGCGATAAGAGCGCGCAATAAGGAATCAGCTGCTCGATGCCTTGCCGTTCGATCACCTCAAGGACGACAAGGCGGCGCGGATCGCGCCTGCAACGAGCGATTACACCAAAGCGCTGGAGGTGAGGTATCAACGGAAGGCCGCGGCCCGGAATCGGTTGCCCTGCGTCAACCGAGTTATGGGGTAAGGAAACCGGGTAGCGCATCGATTTCCATAACGCGCCTCTGTGTCTCTTTGCCCGCTGTAACGAGCGTATCGTCGATGGTAGGAAGCTGCGCCAATTCGCTGTCGATCAGATCGAGCAGTGCCGGAAGATCTGTTCTCATGCGCTCGATCGAAGCGCCGACGCCGAGTGCGACATGACGGCCGAAAGGAAGCACCGGAACCGTCGTTACCAGGACTGCGCTCGACTGATAAGGCCAACGTGTAGCGACGATATATTTGCTTTGGCGGGCACTCTCCAGCCGGTTCAGAAACATCTTCCAAGTCAAGGCGCGTGCATCGAAAAGTCGCTTCGCTTTGGACCTATGGTAGATTCTTTCCAGACGGGCGACTGTGTACTGCTTTAGCAGATACCACGCCATGGGGCAGGTAACAACAACGGCGCCGCTGGGAAATCTGAGATTTTCATCGATGCAGTAGGTGCCAGCGTACTGATGAGAAACCTTGAAATCTATGTATTCTACATAGAGATCATTCAACGCCGTGACTACGATCGTTTCCTGCGTACGCTCTCGCAGTCTCCCAACTAGGTCCGAAACACCATCCGCCATGATTCTCTTGGGGACCCAATCCCCGAGCGCCGCAAGTTTCAGCGTCGGCAAGTAGGTCCGTGTCTCTACGTCATAACTTAGATAGTCCAGATCGGACAGACACTTCAAGAGTGCCGCTGTGCTTGAAGAGGGCAGTTCCAAATGCGTCGCGATCGTCTTAAGCGACATGGGGCCACGCACCTCTTCAAAGTACTCCAATATATGGAGCGCTCGTATCGCAGCTAATGCTGGAACACCCATTGAGTTCTCTGGTGCCCAGGAAAGGGCGAAGTGGATATGCTACAAATCCAGCACGAGCAGGGGCGTCTTCGAACGCGAACAACACGGCAGTATCACATCGTTCGCCGTCTTCTCGCTGTCCAAGAGGTAGGCGTCCCGATGATCGGGAACACCCTCCAGTACCCGGGTGAGGCAGCTGCCGCAGACACCTTGCTGACAGGATAGCGGGATGTTGACGCCGGCAGCGATGAGCATCGCTGCAATGGTCTGGTTCTCAGGCACGGTAACCTCCACGCCGCTTCTTGCAGCGCGAACCACGAAGGCAGTACCCGTTGTATCGACCTCGGCTGAGAAGCGCTCGAGGTGAACTTGTTCATTCGGCCAGTCCCGCTTGGCCGTTTGTGCGATGACATGATCCATGAAGCCCGTGGGGCCACAGACATAGACGTGGACGCCCGCACTCTGTTTGGCCAAGACTGCGGCAGCATCGAAGCGTTGCGCCGCATCGCCGTCGTCGAGGTGAAGCGATACACGATCGGCGAACGGCGTGGAGGCCAGATCGCCGGCAAAGGCCGCGCTGGTGCGGGTGCGCGCGCAATAGTGCAGCTCGAAGGAGGCAGCGAGCCGGTGCAGCCGCCAGGCCATGGCCAACAAAGGCGTAATCCCGATGCCGCCGCCGAGCAGGATCGAGTGCGTGGCCTGTTCGTGCAGCTCGAAATTATTGCGCGGGCCACCGACGCGCACGATTGTTCCCTCAAGGAGATCGGTGTGAACTTTAGCTGACCCGCCTCGGGACTGAGGTTCGAGCAAGACGGCAACCAGATAGTGGTCGTAGTGGTCAGGATCGTTGCACAACGAGTACTGCCGAATCAGCCCTTCACCTAGATGCAGGTCGATATGGGAGCCCGCGGTGAACGGCGGCAGCACGTCACCAGGAAGAGGGACCAACTCGAGAATCGCGGTAGTTCCGATGAGCTGCCGCCGGCGGACACAGAGATCGAAC
>JAIBJL010000157.1 GCA_020029545.1 Gammaproteobacteria bacterium | reverse complement strand
TCTTCTGCACGGTCGAAGCAGCGGCCAGCACTTTCGAATCGCGATCGAAAATCTGCGCGTAGATATGCTGTGAAGTGCGGTGCACCGACAGACGCAGCATCTTCAACTCGTGAATCTTCGCGCGGGCGCGAACAGCACGACGCAATCGTTGGGCATTTTTGTTGATCATCTTCGTTTCTCGTAAAACTCGTGAATAGTGAGTGGTGAATAGTGATTGGCAAAACCGGATGGTGAATTGCTCTTGCCATTCACCATTGACGATTCACCACTCACTGCCTAACTCACTTCTTCTTCGCTTCCTTCAGCTCGATCTTCTCGCCCGCATAACGCACGCCCTTGCCCTTGTATGGCTCGGGCGGACGGAATTGCCGAATATCGGCAGCTACCTGGCCGATCTTCTGCACATCCGTGCCTTTGATCAGGATTTCCGTCTGCGTCGGCGTTTCGATCGTGATGCCCTCCGGCGCCACGTAAACGACCGGATGCGAGAAACCCAGCGTCAGGTTCAGGTTCTTGCCCTGGGCGGCGGCGCGATAGCCGACGCCCACGAGCTCAAGCTTGCGCTCGTAGCCCTTGCTGACACCGACGACAATGTTCGCCAGATGCGCACGCACCGATCCTGCCTGCATGTCGGCTTCGCGACCGTCATTGGCCTTCTGGACCTGCAGTTCGTTCGCACTCTGCACGACCTTCACATGCTTGCCGTTGATCGACAGGCTCAGGGAACCTTTGGTGCCCTTGACCGTGATGGAATCGGTACCGATGGTTGCCGTCACTCCCTGAGGAAGCGGCACCGGCTGTTTAGCTACTCGAGACATGTCTGCTGTTCCTGTACTAACGCGCCTTGCAGTGTTCCTGGCAATGTTCCGGGCTCAATGCACCGGACATCAGGAAACGATGCAAAGCACTTCGCCGCCGTGACCGGAAGCGCGTGCCTGCCGGTCGGTCATTACGCCCTGCGACGTCGACACGATTGCCACGCCGAGTCCACCGAGTACGGTCGGCAGTTCGTCCTTGCCGCGATAGACGCGCAGGCCGGGACGGCTGACCCGCTCAAGTCGGTCGATGACCGGGCGGCCCTGGAAATACTTCAGCTGCACGGCGAGAGTCGGCTTGCCCTCCTGTTCGCCGGCAGAAAAATCGTCGATGTAACCTTCTTCTTTCAGAACCTGCGCAATCGCAAGTTTCACCTTCGACGTCGGCGCCGAGATTTCGGTTTTGCCCGAAGTCTGTCCGTTGCGAATGCGGGTCAGGAAGTCAGCGATCGGATCCGTCATGCTCATATTAGGTGCTCCAGTGGTTCCAGCTGTTACCAGCTGGCCTTTCCGAGGCCCGGGATATCGCCGCGCATCATGGCTTCACGCAGCTTCGTACGGCCGAGGCCGAACTTGCGGTAGAAGCCACGCGGCCGACCGGTAATCGCACAGCGGTTACGCTGGCGGCTCTTGCTCGAATCACGAGGTAACGCCTGCAAGCTGTTGGCTGCAGCCTCGCGCTCAGCCGGACTCGACGACGGCTTGCGGATGATCTCCTTCAGTCGCGCGCGCTTCACTGCATGCTGCTTCACCAGCTTGGTGCGCTTGATCTCACGATTAATCATCGATGTCTTGGCCATAGCCTCGCCCTGTCGCCCTGATCGTCTAAGTGATCGTTAAGTTGGCGGTGTCTGCAAAAATTACTTGGGAAAATTACTTGCGGAACGGAAAGTTGAACGCTTCGAGCAGTGCGCGACCCGCCTGGTCGTCCTTCGCTGTCGTCGTGATCGTAATGTCCATACCGCGGATCGCATCAATCTGGTCGTATGCGATCTCCGGGAAAATGATCTGTTCCTTGACGCCGAAGTTGTAGTTGCCCTGGCCGTCGAAAGAACGCGCGCTGACACCGCGGAAGTCGCGGATACGCGGCATCGCAATGTTCACCAGACGATCCAGGAACTCGTACATGCGCTCGCCACGCAGCGTGACCTTGGCACCGATCGCCTGGCCGTCGCGCACCTTGAAGGTCGCGATCGACTTGCGGGCGCGCGTTACCTGCGGCTTCTGGCCGGTGATCTTGGTGAGATCGCCGACGGCGTTGTCCATGATCTTCTTGTCGGCGACCGCCTCCCCGACACCCATGTTGACCGTGATCTTGGTGATCTTCGGCACTTCCATGACATTCGACAGTTCCAGGCGCTGTTGCAGCTCGGGAACGATCTTGTCGCGGTAAATCTGTTTGAGTCTGGCCATATATTTCTCTCAACGAACAGCAGACGCGACGGCAGTGCCGCCGCGCTTCTGGCTGTAGCCCGTAGCCTGTAGCCCGTAGCCCGTCATCACGCGTCCACGACTTCCTTGTTGGACTTGAAGAACCGCACTTTGCGACCATCGGCGAGCGTCCGCAAACCGATGCGGTCGCCCTTCTTGGCCACCGGATTCCACAGCATCACGTTGGACAGATCGAGCGCTGCTTCCTTCGCCACGATGCCGCCTTGCACGTTCTTCTGGGGATTCGGCTTCGTGTGCCGCTTCACCATGTTGATACTCTCGACGACCACCTGGCCCTCGAGCACTTTAAGAACCGTTCCGCGGCGCCCCTTGTCGCGCCCGGAGATCACGACGATCTCATCGCCCTTGCGAATCTTGTTCATAACACTTCCGGAGCCAGTGAAATGATCTTCATGAACTGTGACGTACGCAGCTCGCGGGTCACTGGTCCGAAGATACGTGTACCGATGGGTTCAAGCTTGTTGGTCAGCAGCACGGCCGCATTGCCATCGAAACGGATCAGCGAACCGTCGGCGCGACGCACACCGAAGCGCGTACGCACGACCACCGCATCGTAAACTTCGCCCTTTTTGACCTTGCCGCGCGGGATCGCATCGCGCACGCTGACCTTGATGACATCACCGACCGTCGCATAGCGACGCTTCGAGCCACCCAGCACCTTGATGCACATCAGGCTGCGGGCACCGCTGTTGTCAGCGGCATTGAGCAATGTGCGCATCTGGATCATGGCGTGAGATCTCCGGCAGTGCCGCCGCGGCTCAGTACCTTGACCAGGCGCCAGCTCTTGTGACGTGAAAGCGGACGGCACTGCGTGATGGACACGAGGTCGCCTTCCCTGCTTTCGTTGTTTTCGTCGTGCGCGAGCACCTTGGTGGTGCGACGCTGATACTTGCCGTACATCGGATGCGGCACATAGCGCTCGATCGCGACCGTGATGGTTTTCTGCATCTTGTTACTGACGACTTTGCCGGTCAGCGTCTTGACTGCATTGTCGGCGGACGTATCCGCTGCCTTCGCTTGCTCGCTCATGCTGTTTTACCTTTCACCGCGGCCTTTTTCCCATCTGTCGTTCTTGCCGCCTTGTTAGCCGCTTTCTTCGGCGCTGCCTTTGCAGGCGCAGCCTTCGCTACCGGTGCCGGCGCGCCCGCTGCCGCAGCACGACGCTGCTCACCGACCACTGTCTTCAGGCGCGCGATGCTGCGCCGAACCTTGCTGAACTGATCGGGCTTCGCCGTCTGGCCGGTCGCACGTGCCATGCGCAGATTGAATTGCTCGCGACGCAGATCCAGCAGTTCTTTCTGCAGTTCCGCAGCCGACTTTCCGCGTAATTCTTTGGCGCTCATTTTCTAGCGAACCTGCCGTGTCACGAACTGTGTATCCACCGACAACTTCGATGCAGCAAGACGGAATGCCTCACGTGCAATCGTTTCGGTGACGCCTTCCATCTCGAACAGCACTTTGCCGGGCTTGATCTTGGCAATGTAGAACTCGACGTTGCCCTTACCGCTGCCCATGCGGACTTCGAGCGGCTTCTTGCTGATTGGCACGTCGGGGAACACTCGAACCCAGACCTGTCCGCCACGCTTCACGTAGCGAGTCATTGCGCGACGTGCAGCTTCGAGCTCACGCGCGGTCATGCGGCATCGACCGGTCGCCTTCAGGCCGAATTCGCCGAACGCCACATAATTGCCCGCCTGCGCCAGACCGGCATTTCTGCCCTTGAACTGTTTGCGGAACTTGGTACGTTTTGGTTGCAACATTCTTTTCTCACTCCTGGCTACGGGCTACCGGCTTTCGGCGACAGGTCAGACACGCTTCTGCTGCCGCCTTGCGTCCGTTGCCAGTCGGCTTACGCCGTTGCCTCCGCGGGCGCAGCCACCTGAACCTCTGCCGGCTCGTTCGAGATCTGTTCAGTGGTGAATATTTCACCTTTGAAGATCCAGACTTTCACGCCAATGATTCCGTACGTGGTACGCGCTTCACCCAGGCCGTAATCGATCTCGGCGCGGAAGGTGTGCAGGGGCACGCGACCTTCGCGGTACGTCTCCGTGCGGGCGATTTCAGCGCCATTCAGACGACCGGACACGCGAACCTTGATACCCAGTGCGCCAATGCGCATCGTGTTCGTCACCGCGCGCTTCATGGCACGACGGAACATCACGCGACGCTCCAGCTGCTGTGCAATCCCATCGGCCACCAGCTGTGCATCCAGCTCCGGTTTGCGGATTTCAGAAATGTTGATGCGCACATCAGGCACGCTCATCTTCAGAATCTTCGCGACCTGAGCGCGCAGCTTCTCGATGTCCTCGCCTTTCTTGCCGATCACGATGCCCGGGCGCGCCGTGTGAATCGTGATGTTCACCTTGCGAGCGGCACGCTCAATTTGAATCCGGCTGATGGACGCCTCGACCAGCTTCTTGCGCAGAAACTCCCGCACCAGATGATCGTTGTGCAGATGTCCCGGGAAATTCTTCGACGAGGCATACCACTTGGAAGTCCAGTCACGGGTAATGCCGAGACGGATGCCGACCGGATTGACTTTCTGACCCATAAATTATCTCGCTTCGCTCGCGGTGACAGCCAACAGCCAACAGGCGACAGCAAGAGTCGCGCTGGCTGTGCCCTGTGCCCTGTAGCCTGTAGCCTTCATTCCTGCTTGCCGTCGCCAACGGTCACGATGATGTGACTGTTGCGCTTCCAGATGCGATTGCCGCGGCCCTTCGCACGCGCATGAAACCGCTTCAGCACCGGCGCCGTATCGATCGTGATCGTCTGCACCTTGAGCTCGTCCACATCCGCACTGAGGTTGTTCTCGGCGTTCGCAATGGCCGACTCAAGCACCTTGCGAATCAGTTCCGCGCCCTTCTTCGGCGTGAACTTCAATGTGTTCAGCGCGAGACCCACCGGCTTGCCACGCACCAGGTCGGCGACGAGACGGCATTTCTGCGGCGAGATACGCGCGTATTTCAGTTTGGCTGCCACTTGCATGATCGTTACTCCGCCGCCGACTTCTTGTCACCGGAATGCGATTTGAACGTTCGCGTCGGCGCGAACTCGCCCAGCTTGTGACCCACCATGTTCTCCGACACCAGCACCGGAATGTGCTGCCGGCCGTTATGCACGGCAATCGTCAGACCCACCATGTCCGGCAGGATCATCGAACGTCGCGACCAGGTCTTGATCGGACGGCGATCGTTCTTCTCGGCGGCAACGCGCACCTTCTTCGCGAGGTGCAAGTCGACGAACGGACCTTTTTTGATCGAACGAGGCACGTTGAGCTCCTACGAATTAATTGCGGCGCCGCACGATCATGCTGGCCGTGCGCTTGTTGTGGCGTGTCTTCTTGCCCTTGGTATTCCAGCCCCACGGGCTGACCGGATGCGGATTACCCTGGCCGGACTTACCTTCACCACCACCGTGCGGATGATCGACCGGATTCATCACCACACCGCGCACCGTCGGACGAATACCGCGCCAGCGCTTCGCGCCAGCCTTGCCGTAGCTGCGCAGGCTGTGCTCGTCGTTACCCACTTCACCGATCGTGGCACGGCAATCGACGTGCACCTTGCGTGTCTCGGTGGAGCGCAGGCGGATGGTCGCGTACACGCCGTCGCGCGCTGCCAGCTGCGCCGAGCCGCCCGCGCTGCGCGCGAGCTGCGCACCCTTGCCCGGCTTCAATTCGACACAGTGAATCGTCGTACCCACCGGAATATGGCGCAGCTGCATGCTGTTACCTGCCTTGATCGCTGCTTCCGGACCGGACATGACCGAGTCGCCGGCAGTCACGCCTTTCGGCGCAATGATGTAGCGACGCTCGCCGTCCGCGTACAACACCAATGCCAGATGCGCAGTACGGTTCGGATCGTATTCGATCCGCTCGACCTTGCCGGCAACGCCATCTTTACTGCGCAGGAAATCGACGAGACGATAACGCTGCTTGTGACCGCCACCCTGGTGACGGACGGTCTGACGGCCGGAATGGTTACGCGCACCGGTCGAATGCTTGTGCACGACCAGCGAGTCCACCGGGCCGCCCTTGTGCAGGTGCGCGCGGGAAATCTTGACCTGGAAGCGACGGCCGGGCGAGGTCGGTTTTGATTTGATCAGTGCCATGATGATTTTTCAGTCCTTATCGCATTACGCTTCGGCGCCGGTCAGATCGATGGTCTGACCCGGTGCGAGACGTACGTAAGCTTTCTTGAAATCCTGACGCTGACCCTGTCGCTGACCGAAGCGCTTCTGCTTGCCACCGACATTGACCACGTTGACGTCGGCAACCTTCACTTCGAACATCAGCTCGACGGCTGCCTTGATGTCAGGCTTTTTCGCATCGCGACGCACGCGGAACACGAACTGATTCGAGCTTTCGGCGACGCGCGCGCTCTTTTCGGATACGTGCGGCCCGAGCAGCACGTTCATCAACCCTTCCTGACTCACTTTGGCCTGACTCATGCCAGTCTCTCCTCGAGCAGACGCACCGCACCCACCGTCGCCAGCACCTTGTCGTGACGCGCCAGGCTCAACGGATCGAGCGAACCCACCGGCAGTACATCGACATACGGCAAGTTGCGTGCAGCCAGTTCCAACCGCTCGTCGAACGCCTCGATCAGCAGCAACACGCTATTACCGAGGCTCAGTTCGTTAAGCTTCTGCACCAGCAACTTGGTCTTCGGCGCTTCGAGTTCGAGGCCGTTCACCACCACCAGGCGATCCTGACGCGCGAGCTCCGAGAGCATCGACTGCAGGGCAGCCCGGTACATCTTGCGATTGACCTTCTGCGAGTAGTCGCGGGGCTTGGCAGCGAAGGCGCGACCACCGCCGACCCAGATCGGGCTGCGGATCGAACCGGCACGCGCCGAGCCCGTACCTTTCTGATTCCACGGCTTCTTACCGCCGCCGCGCACTTCAGCGCGGGTCTTCTGCGCCTTGGTGCCGGCACGACCGGCGTTCATGTAAGCGACGACCACCTGGTGCACCAGGGACTCGTTGTATTCGCGTGCAAACGTGACGTCAGAAACCTGTACGTCTTCCGCTTGCGAACCTTTGCTGACCAGCTTCAGTTTCATGTTCGTATGCCCCTCGGCTCACTTCTGCGGCTTACTTCTTCGCCGGTGCGGCTTTCTGCGGAGGAGCAGCCTTGCGACGCGCAGCCTTTGCCGCTGCCTTCAGCGACGGACGCACGATCACCTGGCCATCGTCCGCACCAGGCACGGCACCGCGAATCAACAGCAGGTTACGTTCGACATCGACGCGCACGACCTGGAGGTTTTCGATCGTGCGGCGCTGTACGCCCATGTGGCCGGCCATCCGTTTGCCGCGGAACACGCGACCCGGCGTCTGCCGCTGACCGATGGATCCCGGCACGCGGTGCGACACGGAGACGCCGTGCGTCGCCGGCATACCGCCGAAGTTGTGACGCTTCATGACGCCGGCAAAGCCTTTACCGCTCGTGGTGCCCGTCACGTTGACGACTTCGCCCACGCTGAACAGATCGACTTTGATTTCAGAGCCTGCAACTAGCTCTTTGGCTTCGTCGTGACCGACACGGAATTCGACGATGGATTGGCCAGGCGCCACCTTGACCTTGGCGTAGTGCCCGGCCAGTGACTTGCTGAGATGGGAGGCCTTACGCGCGCCCACAGCAACCTGCAGCGCACGATATCCGTCGACTTCCTGCGTGCGAACCTGGGTAACCCGGTTCGGCAGAGCTTCGATGACGGTCACAGGCACAGCTTCGCCGGCTTCATTGAAGACGCGCGTCATGCCCGCCTTACGACCGACCAGACCCAGGGTCTTGGCAGCGCTCATCGTATTTCCTCTTGTTCCTCAAACGCGCGCTGAGCTTCGATTGGCCAGCACGACCATATTCAATGACCGAAAACCCTCTGGTCCGACGCGCACCCGCCAACCTGCCGGGAATAACGCGTATGGACAACAGCCCGACCAGCGGTGGGCTATCGGCTAGAAGCGGGAATGATTCCGGAAGAGAGGCAGACGGGAACACCCGACAGAGTGGTTCCGGTCATGCCGCTCGAGCGGTACCCCGTCAGGGCCAGGCCTCGGCGCAAAAGAGGCGCGATTATAGTCACGCCCGGGTGCATTGCAAGAACTAATTCGCAGCGAGCCGACCAGCGTCGGATCTGTGTTGAAAGTGCTGGATATTCCAGCAGTTCCACCGCCCGGCTGCTACCGGGAAACTACTACCGATACGAGCGCCGCAGCACCCGTAGCGGCGGATTCAAAAATCCTAGGCTCAATTCAGCTTGATCTGGACGTCCACGCCGGCCGGCAGCTCGAGCTTCATGAGCGCGTCGACCGTCTTGTCGGTGGGGTTCAGGATGTCCATCAGGCGCTTGTGGGTGCGGATTTCGTACTGATCACGAGCGTCCTTGTCGCCGTGCGGAGAAACCAGCACGGTGAAGCGCTCCATTTTGGTCGGCAGCGGCACAGGGCCTTTGACGGTTGCGCCGGTACGCTTTGCGGTTTCGACAATCTCGCGGGCGGAATTGTCGATCAGGCGATGATCGAACGCCTTGAGATTGATGCGAATGTTTTGATTCGTTGCCATGTGCTGCTTTCCAAATTACGACCAGGGTCATGTCAATGCTATCGGCACCGGGAGCCGCAGTTCTGACCCGTAATACTGCGGCAGCTTCACAGCTGCCGCGCCAACCCGGAGATAAAGATGTCGGGTCAAAACCCGACCTACAAGGATATAGGAAGTGGCGAGCTGTGTCGGGAACACAGATCGGCCCACCTACACCAACCTTACTTCAGAATCTTCGCGACCACCCCGGCGCCCACCGTCTTGCCACCCTCGCGGATCGCAAAACGCAGGCCTTCTTCCATCGCAATCGGGTTGATCAGCTCAACCACCATCTTGATGTTGTCCCCAGGCATGACCATCTCTACACCTTCCGGCAGCTCCACCGCGCCCGTTACGTCCGTCGTGCGGAAGTAGAACTGCGGCCGATAACCCTTGAAGAACGGCGTGTGCCGACCGCCCTCTTCCTTCGTCAACACGTAAATCTCCGCCTCAAACTGCGTGTGCGGCTTGATGCTCCCGGGCTTGCACAGTACCTGACCGCGCTCCACTTCCTCACGCTTCGTGCCCCGCAACAGCACCCCAACGTTGTCACCCGCCTGACCCTGGTCCAGCAGCTTGCGGAACATCTCCACTCCCGTGCAGGTCGTCTTCGCCGTCGCACGGATGCCCACAATCTCCACTTCGTCGTTCACCTTCACGATGCCGCGCTCAATTCGACCCGTCACCACCGTGCCACGACCGGAGATCGAAAACACATCTTCCACCGGCATCAGGAACGCCCCATCGATCGCGCGCTCCGGCAGCGGAATGTAACGATCCATCTCCGCCACCAGCTTCACCACCGAGGGAACCCCGATCGGGCTGGTGTCGCCCTCCAGCGCCTTCAGCGCGCTGCCCGTCACGATCGGCGTGTCATCCCCAGGAAACTCGTACTTGCTGAGCAGCTCGCGCACTTCCATCTCCACCAGCTCCAGCAGCTCCGCATCATCCACCATGTCCGCCTTGTTCAGGTACACCACGATGTACGGCACACCCACCTGGCGCGCCAGCAGAATGTGCTCGCGCGTCTGCGGCATCGGGCCATCGGCCGCAGAGCACACCAGAATCGCTCCATCCATCTGCGCCGCTCCCGTGATCATGTTCTTCACGTAGTCCGCATGACCAGGACAGTCCACATGCGCATAGTGCCGCTCCGTCGAGGTGTACTCCACGTGCGCCGTCGCGATCGTGATCCCGCGCGCACGCTCCTCAGGCGCCTTGTCAATCTGGTCGTACGCCTTGAACTCCCCGCCGTGCAACCCAGCCATCACCTTCGTCAACGCCGCCGTCAGCGTCGTCTTGCCATGGTCCACGTGACCGATCGTGCCCACGTTCACGTGCGGCTTGGTGCGCTCAAACTTCTCTTTGGCCACAGCGGCTTCCTCTAC
>JAIBJL010000156.1 GCA_020029545.1 Gammaproteobacteria bacterium | reverse complement strand
CATCTCAAGCGTGCTACTGACCAGCGGCGAACCGCTATCCGTAGATGGTGCTGCCTGCGTCTGCGGGAGACTGGCCACTGCCGTCTCGCCGGCTTCCGCCTGCGACATGGTATTCACTGCGGCATCCGATTCGGCCATCGCCTGCTGCAAGGCGCCCAGCCACTGGTGATCCTGCGGCGACGCGCTGGCGGAGAGCTGCTCCAGCAAGGCACGACGCTGCTCGACCGTCTTCGGCACCTCGTTCCACTGACCGCTCATGGCCTGCTGCACCAAGCGTTGCGTCGCGGCCATCACGCCATCGGCGATCGGCGAGGTCATTTAGCACTCCGTGCGCTATTGCGAGCTTCGGCCGGAATCATCACCCAGGCATCACGGATCTCGCGCAGCAGGTGACTCACTTCATCGAGCTGCTTCACCGTGTTATCCGCATTGGCTTTCAACAGGGTGCGGCACATGTAGTCGTACAGCTCGCCGAGATTGGCGGCAATCTGGCCGCCGGCATTGGCATCGAGGCAATTGCGCAATTCCCCGATGATGGACACGGCACGATTCAGCAGTCGTGCTTTCTCGGCGGTCTCCTTGCGCTCCATGCAGCCGCGCGCCGTGGCAATACGCTCCAGTGCGCCATCCATCAGCATGACGATCAACTTGTGCGGATCGGCCGCTGCGACGCCGCCGTGCGCTGATGCACTGCTGTAAGCAGCGAGCTTTGCGGCGTAGGGGGAAGCGGCCATCTTCGATGCTCCGGACAAGTGACTTACCTGAGGAGTTTAGCGGCTTACCGGGGGAAGACTTGAGCTGGTGCAGCGTGATCGGAACAATGGATTTGCGTTAGCTGGAATTCGATCCGTTCAGATTCCCCAACTGCTGAGTCAGATAGGTCGAGGTGTTCTGCATCGAGGACAACAAGGTATCGAGTGAAGTGAACTGCTTCATGTAACGGTCCTCGAGCGCCTTCATCCGCGTATCCAGCGTCTCCAGGTCCTTGGTCAGTGTCTTGGAACGCTTGTCCAATGCCTGGTTGCGCAAGGCGATATCGCCATCGCCCGCAAGGTGCGGCGAAATCACCTTATCCAGGCGCGCCGCGATACCGTTCTCCGAGCCGAACACCTCGCTGACCGCATCGAAGTTCGTCTGCAGCGCCGTTTTCAGTTTCGCCGAGTCGACTGTCAGTGTGCCATCCTTGTTGGTCTTGATGCCCAAACTCGCGAGTGTGCTGTAGGTACCGCTAGCGCCTTCGACGGGCTTGACGAGTGCGGATTTCAGGTCGCCATCGATGCCGCGCAGCATTGCATCGCCGAGCAGCGGTCCGGCCTTCTGCGTGCTGGCATCGTAACTTTGCAGGCCACCGATCGTGGTCGCCAGGGCGTTGTATTGCGAGACGAAGTTATTGATGCGCGTCATCGCCGCATCGACGTTCGCATCGATGTTGAGGCTCACCGGAGAATCTTCCTCGGTGACCTTCAGCAGATTGATCGTCACGCCGTCGATGGCGTCGGTGACCACGTTCTTCGCGCTCTTGTGCTCGTAACCGGCGATCTTGATCGTGGCGTCTTTCGCCGCGCGTAGTTCCTTGTAATTGGCGTTGTTGCCGCTGGCAGCCTCGTAGGTCAGCTTGCTCAAGCCACCGTCGCCGTCGGCGGCGGTGACCTTGATACCGTTGGCAGCCCCGGTGGTCGCAGAGGTAAGGACCAGGTGCGCGCCATCCGTTCCCTGGACGATGGCCGCGCGCACGCCTGTGTTGTCAGGCGCCTTGTTGATCGCATCACGTATGCCTTCCAGCGAATCGCTACCGGCTTGCACGTCGACGGTGAAGCTCTTGCTGCCGACCGACAGCGTCAGCAGGCCGGTGCCGACCGATGCCTTGCTGTTGGCGAACTTCTCCGATGACAGCTGGTGCGCCGCGGCCAGATTGACCACTTCGATATCGTACGAACCCGTCGGGGCAGCCGAGGTCGCCGATGCCGTGAACACCTCTTCATCGCCCGAGACGGCGGCGCGAACATTGAACGCTTCGGTCGTCTTGAGTGGACTCAGGACATTCTGAAAGGCACCCAACGCGCCTTTCAGACTGCCCATGGCAGAAATCTGCGTGGAAACCGTCGTCTGCTGCTTGGTGATCAGCTGCTGCTTCGGTGTGCGCTCGGCGTTCACCAGCTTGGTCACCAGCCCGTTCACGTCGAGACCCGAGCCCAGGCCCGTTGATTGTAGTGTTGCCATGTCGTTTACTTCCTCAAACCGTCATATTGACGAGCGACGGCTTACTTTCTTTCAATTGTCGTGCCATCCGCAGCGCGGCTTCACCCGGAATCTGTCGGATCAGCTCACCGCTATTGGCATCGCGGACGCTGACCACCATCTGTCCGCTGCCTTCATCGACACGAAATTCCAGTTCGCGTCCCGCGCTCTTTAAATACGACTCGATCTGGCTTGCGGCCGCCTTGACTGCCACCGGATCTGCCGCCTCAGGCACAACGGTCTGCGACTGCCGTGCCGTATCGATCGCCACCGCCTGCTTCGGCAAGTGGTTGACTGCGTCCGCCGGCCGGGACAAATACGCAGGCATTGTTACCGTACTCAGTGCGTCGTTACTCAAGGTGAGTTCCTCCGCGCGCTTGCCATTGCCGATTCTCTTCAAAAGCAGCAGGCAGTGACAGTCTTGCGACCATCACCGCCTGCCGTAGATCCAGCTCGCATCGAGCCGATCATCGCATCACTCGATCATCCATCCGTTACCGCAGCAACGAGAGGACGTTCTGCGGCAGCGAGTTGGCCTGCGCCAGAATCGCCGTACCGGCCTGCTGCAGAATCTGGCCGCGAGTCATCGCCGCAGTTTCCTGCGCGAAATCCGCGTCCTGAATTCGGCTACGAGCGGCTGAGAGGTTCTCAGACGTCGCACTCAGGTTGGCAATCGTCGACTGGAAGCGGTTCTGCACGGCACCGAGATCCGCGCGGATCTTCGAGACCTGATCCAGAGCGCCGTCAACCAGGCTCAGCGCCTTGTTGGCACCATCGACCGACGAGATGTCGATCGTGCTGATCGAAGTCAGCGTCGAAGACGCCGTCGACAGACCCGCCTTCGCCGAGTTGTTGCCACCGACCTGGTAAGCAGCATTCGAGTTCAGGGAGATCGTGCCGTAGGTCGTGCTCGCGGCATACGTGCCGTTCGCGCCGCCCGCTGCACCGCCGGCTGTCAGGCCAGCGCCTGCGGCCGTACCTGCGGTGGTGACGTCCGCAGTGCCCTGTGCGCCCTTGTTGTCGGACGTAAGGGTGATGACGGCAGCGCCACCGCTAGCCTGGATGTTCGTGCCGATAGCGGTGTAACGAGCATTGACTGCAGTAGAGAACGCCTGTGCGGTAGCAGTAGCCGAGTTACCGATGACGACCTTCGTGTTGCTGCCCGTGACGGTTCCGTCCGCGAAGGCAAATTCGTAAGTCACGCCGCCGACGATGGCGGTGCTGCCTACTGCCACACCCGCCGCAGCTGAACCCACGTTGTTCACTACTGTAGCGCCGTTGGTGCCAGTGATGGCGATATGCGCGCTAGTCGACGTTGCATAGTCGGAAGTAATGGTCAGCGCACCACCGGTATTCGACGCCGTAATACGACGACCTGCGCCTTTGGCCGCTTCTGCCGTGTTGATGGCCGTCATCAGGTTGGTAGCCGTAGCGGTCTGGTCCGCACCCTTGTCTACCGTGCCGCCGGTGCCGTCACCGAACGTGTAAGTCGTGCCGTTGACCGTCACTGTCTGACCGTCGGTCGCTGCTGCGGCAAACGTGGCCGTGCTGGTACCCAGTGTGCCCGTGAAAGTGTTGGTAGCAGTTGCAATCGTCTGCGAGCTCGAAACTTCAAGACCGGTTGCGTTCTCGACCTTCGCGGCGCCAGCTGCACCGTTGCTGCTGGTGATCGCAATCGTGCGGCCAACCGAAGACGACAACGTGATCGCGCCTGTCGACGCATTCGCCGTGGCAGTAACGCCAGTTGAAGCTGTCTTGCTGTTGATCGCGCTGACCAGGTTCTGGCCCTGGGTCGCGACGTTGTTGCTGCCCGAAACAGCGCCGATGTTGACTCCGTTGATCACGAGATCGCCGGAAGCGAGGCTCTGGTTGCGGGTCGGGGCATTCGCTGCAGTGATGGTGGAAGTGGCCGAAGCAGTGACGCTGGTTTCGCTGGTCTTGCTGTTGATGGCATTGACGATCGAATCCGCGCTGCCGTTGACGGAAGCACCGACGTTCACGCCGTTGATGGTCAGATCGCCCGACACAAGGGCCTGGCCACTGACTGCACTGGACGTGTTGTTGTACTGGTACGAACCCAGGGCGCTGGTCGCGGCGCTGCCGATCGAGACCGAGATGGTCTGGTTGGCATTGGCACCGACCTGGAACTGCGCCGAGGTGAATGAACCGTCGAGCACGTTCTGGCCGTTGAACTGGGTCTGAGTGGAAATACGACCAAGTTCCTGCAGCAGCTGCTGCGCTTCGCCGTTGAGGGCGGCACGGTCAGAGGAGGAGTTCGTGGCGTTGGCGGACTGCACCGACAGCTCACGTACGCGCTGCAGGATGTTGCCGTATTCGCCAAGCGCGCCTTCAGCGGTCTGCGACAGCGAGATCGCGTCGTTCGCGTTACGCACGGCCTGGTTCAGGCCGCGGATCTGCGTCGTGAACCGTTCCGAGATGGCGAGACCGGCGGCGTCGTCCTTCGCGCTGTTGATGCGCAAACCGGACGAAAGACGCTGCAGCGAGGTCGAGAGCTGCGACTGCGAGGTGTTGAGGTTGCGCTGCGCATTCAGCGAGGCAACGTTCGTATTGATGACTTGAGGCATTGAAGTGACTCCTAAAAATTACCCGGTTTCCCGGGCACCAGCCCGGTCATGTGTTTTCCAGCGCTAGCCGGTGCTTGGACCGATTCGCTGTCAGGGCCTGTATCGGAGAGCCGCAGGCGAACTTGAGAGACCTGAAGGCCATCGTTACAAACTGAGCGCACCGTCACAGTAAAGCCCTGAATCACATCTAAGACCTGTGCTAGCAGCCTGTCGGACTTAAGGTTGATCTACTGCGGCGGCGTCAGCTGGGTCCATTTTTCCGATCCTTCTCGTTAAATAGCGACGGCTATTCGCCTCCAACGATCGAAAAACTGTCCTCCATCTGCCACGCGCCTCGCTACGATCACTTCAGTCCGACAGGCTGCTAGGCCGGGAATGGCCACAACCGGAGCGGCGTTGACTACTCTACACGCCAGATCTGAGGGAAAACCGCAGCCCGCACTCAGCACTTTCCGTATCCGTGACGGTCAAGCCGGGCGCCGGCACGCATCAACGCAGATAGTCGAACAGCGACAATTGCGAGATTCGCGAGTAGGACTGCTGCGCCGCCTGCAATCCCAGGAGCTGCTGATTCATGCGCGTGACCGCCTCGGCGTAGTCCAGATCGCGCAGTTCGGACGTCATCGTCTGCAGCTGCACTTTCTGATCCTCACGGGCGGTCGCGGCATTTTCCAGGGTCGACAACCGCGCCCCGACCTGCGCACGGACGCTCAGCAGATGGTCCGAGCTTTGATCGAGCTGCTGCAATGCCTTGCCCATGCTGACATTGAACTGCGCCTTCTGCGCCGTCGTCGTCGGTGACGAGCTAATGGTCGCCACTAGGTTATTCAGCGTCGTGAACAGGTCCTCGCTGCGGCTGCGCGATACGGTGAATGAGTCGCCGTTCGCCGGCATGCCGGTCAGGTCGACCTTGACGCCGTTGAACGCGATAGAACCGCCCGCAGTGTAGGTTCCCGAAGCCACGGCCGTCGGCGGTGCGCCGCTGTCGAACACCTGGTAGTGGCCGGCGGCATCGTCGAACGTAATGGTGTAATCGTCCGGCACCCACTGCGCCAGATTGGTCACCGACCCGACGCCGATCGCCGCATCGCCGGTGTTCGCAGTGGCCGCACCGACGACGAAAGTGCCGTTGCCTTGCGGTACATCCATGAATACTTCGTAGCCCGAATGACTGTCGGCCACCTTCTGCGTGGGCCCGACCTGCAGCTGCCGGCTGTTCTGATCGCCGAAATAACTGGTGGTCGCGCCGGTCTGCGAGAACGGCTGGGTCTTGGTCGAGAACCCTGCGAACAGATACTCGTTGTTTGCATCCTTCTGGTTGGCAATGTCCTGCAGCTCGCTGATGCGCGCTTTCATTTCAGTAGCAATCATCGAGCGGCTGGATGCATCGACGGTCGCGTTGTTTGCCTGCAGCGCAAGCTCCTGTACCCGCTGCAGCAGCGTGCCGACACTCGTCAACGCGGTTTCCTCCATGTTCAGGCGATTGGTCGCCATACTGGAATTGGTTTCGTACTGCTCGGTCTCCTGCAACGAACGCTGCAGTTCCATGATGTGCACGGAGGCGACTGGATCGTCCGCCGGCGTGTTGACGCGGCGGCCGAGCGCGATCTCGTTCTGGGTCTTCGACAAGGCAGTCTGCTGCGCCAACATGGTGGTGAGCGCATTGTTGTGCATACCCGCGGTGGATATTCGTGTCGTCATGACTTACCTGCCCGTGGCACTGAGCAATGTCTGGAACAGCGTATCGGCGATTTTGATGACTTGAGCGGCCGCCTGATATGCCTGCTGATACTTGAGCAGATTGGCGGCCTCTTCATCGAGATTGACGCCCGAAATGCCATCCATGGTCGCTTCGTTCTCGGCATGAACCGCAGCCTGCGCATCGCGGCTGACCTGTGCCTGCCGCGTCGACACGCCGATGCCCGACACGAATTTCGAGACGCCATCGTTGAGTGAGGTCGTGCCGCCATCCAATATGGGCTTCTTCAATGCGTCGGCCAGCAACAAGGCATTGCGGTTATCGCCGGTACCCGAGGTGTTGTCCGCGACCGTGAAGCGATCGCCCACGGAGGGCGAACCGGAAATCTGTACGCGCCAGCCGTTCACATCGATGTTCGAGCCGGCCGTATAGGTATAGCTACCGGCGCCATTGATCGAATACGTGCTGGCCGTCAGGAACTGAATCGTGACGTTGCTGCGCAGTTGCGCGTTCGTGCCGTCGAGTACTTCGCCGGCGCTGATCGTGCCGGTCCCCAGGTTCGCCGAGTTCACGGCGCTGCGAATCGGCGCTGCAGCGGCCACCTTCTCCGGATCGGTCACGAGCACGCTCATGTCGGCGACCGCCGAACGGGTCGGTCGCACGAGGAATTCATCGCCGACACTGGCAGTGCCGCCGACGACCAGTTCCATGCCGTCGGCGACGAACGGATCGGCCCCTGTCCCGGTACCCGTCATCGGCACCGTGGTCCCGTTGCGCGCGTCGCGCAGTGTCCAGCCGCTGCCCGTCAGCTCCAAGGTATAGTCCTTCTCCGTCAGGCCACCGACATTGGCGCGCGTGACTGCCAACGTGCCGGTGCCTGCGTTGAGCGTATTCGGCAACACTTCCACGTCACCCACTGCGAAGAAGTCGCCGCCCAGGACGCCCGAGAGATCGATCCCTTTGGCGTTCTGCGCATTGACGGTTTCTGCCAGGCCGACGCTGAAGCGACCCAGCGCGTTGTGCGCTGGATCGAGCATTTCGCGGCGAAAATCCAGCACGCCACCGAGCTTGCCGCCAGTAATGTTGCTGGTGATGTCGACCACCCCGCCCTGCGTCTTCAGACCCAGGCTCAGGCGCGACGCATCGAAGTTGTCCTGCGTCGTCGTCAGTTCGCTGGCCACGGCACCCAGCACGAGCGGCTGCCCATTGCCGATAAACACGTTGACTTGCCCACCATCCTGCTTTACCGCGCTGACCGACACTTTTTCCGCCAGCTGATCCAGCAGCTTATCGCGCTGATCGAGCAGATCGTTGGGTGGCTGTCCGCCCGAGCGCGCCATACCCGTAGAGATGTCCTGGTTCAGCTTGGCAATACCCTGGGCGATCGCGTTGATCTCCGACACCTCGCCTTTGAGGTTCGCATTCACTTCGGCGTCCATGTCGTTCAGGCGCGAGTCGAAATACTGCAGTTGATCCTTGAGTGCGGTGGCTTCGCTCAGCAACACCTGGCGCGCAGGAATCGACGCCGGCGCATTGGCAACACCCTGGAAGGCGTCGACGAATTTCTGCAGCGATGCCGTCAGACCCGCATCCGTGTCGCCAAACATGTTGTTGACTCGCTCCGCATTGGATGCGAATACATCCATCCGCTCCAGTCCGCTGGAAGTGGTGCGCGTCTGTTGCGAGACATAGTCGTCATAAACACGACGGATCGTCTGTACGGAGGCGCCATTGCCGACCCAGCCATTGCCATAGGGATCGGCCGGTCGGGTGCCGACTTCAACCCGCTGGCGGCTATAGCCTTCGGTACTGGCGTTGGAGATATTGTGACTGGTCGTATCGATCGCGCGTTGGAACGCTTGCAGGCCCGACAAGCCGGTACGAAGCAGATCAGCCATGAGAACTCCACTGTGCCGCCATCGGCGGGCAGGCGAACGGCTCGACCTTGCTCAAGTGCAGGGTCGAAAAAGTAAATGGGCCAGTTGACGGGTCGGTTGATGGGCCAATTGATGGGCCAATTGATGGGATCGTTGCGAGGTACATGGTCATACCCCGCTATTGGCCGACAACCCGGCACCGTGAGAGCCGGTCAGCCCGCGCAGTTGCTCGGCTACCGCAATGATCTTGTTCGCATACTGCGGATCCGTTGCATATCCGCCTTCTTGCAGCGCCGAGGCAAACGCTGCGACATCGGTGCCGGTACCGATCGCCTTCTCGTAACGAGCGTTGTTGCGAATCAGGCCGGCGTAGTCATGGAAGCTCTGCGCTGCCGAATCGTAAGAACGAAACCGTTCGACCTTGCGGACCGCTACACCCGATTCGAATTCCAGCGTCGGGACATTCACGGTCGCGCCGGACCATTGTCCGCTCGCCTTGATGCCGAACAGATTGAAGCTGCTGTCGCCGGCATTGTTGCTGGGCACCGCTTTGCCCCAGCCGGTTTCCAGTGCCGCCTGCGCGAGCAGGGCATGCGGATCGACGCCGATTTCCTGCGCGGCCTTCTGTGCATGCGGCCACATGGAGTTCACGAAGTCTTCCTTCGATGCCGCGACAGGCGTGGGGCCTGAGGCTTGCGGCATACGCAGCGATGACGCACCGCCATCGCTGCTCGGAGTCGCCTTCTGGCCGTCGCCCGTCGCCCGTGCCCCCTCGCCTGTCTGCGCCGTCTGCGATTGCGATAGCTGTCTCACCAACATATCGGCCAGACCCAGTCCACGGCCCTGCGACAGGTGGACGGCCATCTGGTCGTCGAACATGCCCTGGTAGAACTCGGTCTGATTGCTGTCGAACATCGAATCGTCGGTGGACTTGGTCGCTTCGCGCATGCTCTTGAGCAGCATCTGCGTGAACAGGCTTTCGAACTGGCGCGCCGTTTCTTTCAACGCCTCGGGAGTTTGCGCCTTGGCATCGCTGCGCAAAGCCGCAAGACCCTTCGGGTCGGCGTAGAACGAATTGTTGATCGGTGCAGTCATTGCGTCGTCGTGAGGCGTGCGATATCCGGGTGTCAGAAATCTGGCTCGTGGTCTCTTGCATTGCATGTAGCAAGCAGCGTGCCATGCACGGCCAAAAGCGCCTAACCAAGTGCTTGCGTGGGCCACGACGCGCTGAGGACTTGCATCTCTGAGACGTTCATCACACCGCACGGCAATGGCTTGCCGCCGGCAACGGGCAACGGGCTACCGACTACCGGCAACGGGCGACGGGCAACGGGCGACGGGCGACGGGCGACGGGCGACGGGCGACGGCCAGAGCAGCAGAGATGTCCTTTCTCTTTTCTAACCGTCGCCCGTAGCCCAAGTACCCCTCAGATCACAATGAGTTCCGCGCGCAGCGAGCCGGCTTCCTTCAACGCTTCGAGAATGGCGACCAGGTCGCCCGGTGCGGCACCCACCTGATTTACGGCGCGCACGATTTCGTCGAGATTCACACCCGCGTGAAACACGAACATGTGCGCCGCTTCCTGCTCGACCTTGATGTCGGTGCGCGGCGTCACCACCGTTTCACCTTGGGACAGTGGCGCGGGCTGGCTGACATCATTGCGCTCGGTAATAGTGACTGACAACGATCCATGGGCGACCGCTGCGGCCGTCACGCGCACGGCCGAACCGATGACCACGGTACCGGTCCGTGAATTCACGATGACCCGTGCGGGTGCATCGCCCGGCTGGATTTCGATCGCTTCGAGCGTCGAAAGATAGGCAATACGCTGGCTCGCATCCACCGGCGCCTGC
>JAIBJL010000471.1 GCA_020029545.1 Gammaproteobacteria bacterium | reverse complement strand
TCTCACATGTGTGGTGAGCGGGCAGAGCCATTCGACATCGCAGAATCAGACTTTCAAATACTTTGGAGACCACTATGAAGACGTTTTCACAATCCATGGCTGTGGCGACGATGGGCCTGATGCTCACCGGCGCGGTTGTTCTGCCGATCACGCCTGCCTGGGCAGCGAGTGATTCCGCCGTCAGCGCAGCGCAGACACCCACCGAGCATGCGACCGAAGCCGCAATCTACGACAACAAGGCGCGAGATCTCGACGTCGAGGCAGACCGACATGCACGCATGGCGGCGAACTACCGAACGATGATCGGCGGCAAGTTCGAAGCGTCGATGCGCAGCTTGGCGTCGCATTGCGAGCGGCTGGCGCAGTCCTATCGCAAATCGGCATCCGAAGCGCGAGAGATTGCCAAGAGCCACCGGCAGATGGCTAGCAAGGGCTGATGCGACAGTGAGGTGGGGCCACGACGGCCCCACCTCACCGCTCTGAAAAATCCCGGTGGGAGGGGTCATCGGCCAGCGTTCGTAAGTTGACGACGTGCCCCTCTTGATGTCCGAAGAAGGAATTGTCATGAATGACTTGAAGCTGGCGCGCCCAGATCATGGCCGATATTGTCGCGGCGACAGTTTGTCTTGGGTACGGGAGGCAGCGTGCTGGTGCCAGCCTCGCAGAGGCTGGGACCCGTTTCACATACATTTAGTTGACATGTTGACCGGAACTAGCCGAAGCTATTTTCGGGTCTGCTCCGCGTGACCCGGTATCTTCATGACATCAGAATGCAGGAGCCGAAAATCGTGATGCGTCGGCCCGCGGTCTTGTTGGTGGCATGGCTCGGTCTGCTGTGGTCGGCTTCGCCGGTACTTGCCTGCACCCTGGCGGCCGATCCTGATTGCTGTCCGCCCGGCGTCACGTCCCCTTGCAGCGGCGGAGGGTCGGGCGTCGATTTGAGCGCGTTCGCTGCGCTCTGCTGTGCGAGGGCACCGGCAGCATCTCCGGCGGTCTCGGCTGCCTGCACGCGAACCATACACGTATCGCCGCTGGACTCTGGCTCGCCCGACGGCGTCGTCGCCATCGCTTGGTTCGTAACGCCCACGCCATTCAACTACGCGCCACCGCTTTCGCTCCCAGACGTCGCAGCGACCCGCACGGATGCGGCGCTGACATATCTGCACACCCGACGGCTACGGCTTTAGCGCCGGCGCTCACCCGTCCGGCCTAGCGCCGGGCGCTCGTTTCCCATCGACTGTGTTGCCCACGGGTACGTCCGTGCGCGATGGCATCGATGGTGCCGTTGGTCCTTTCCTGCAGACTCGCCGTGTTCCGTGTTCGGCAGTCAGCGGAGCGTTCTCATCATGTGGTATCGAATTCTATTGCTCACTCTGCTATCGCCGCTTGCGGCCGCAACCGACGAACGAACACTGACTCTCGAACAAGCCATCGACCAAGCGCTGCGCGAGGCACCGCAGGTCGCGGCCTCTACCGCGGCGCTCGAGGGTGCCGAAGCCGTCGCCCCTAGCGCCGGACGGCTACCCGATCCCGAACTCGTCGCGGGCGTCGACAACCTGCCTATCAACACAGTCGACCGCTACTCACTCACGCGCGATTTCATGACAATGCGCAAGATTGGCGTGATGCAGAGCTTTCCGAGCGGCGAGAAGCGTCGCCTGCCGCGCACAGGGGGAGATCGGTATCGCTCAGGGCGAGTTGCGCAAGAGCCGGTTTGAGACCAGTCGTGCGGTCGCGGAGGCGTGGATCGCGCGGGCGGTGGCTGAACAGGCGTTGGCACGACTGCAGAGCCTGAAGCCTGAGACGGAACTTCAGGCGACCGCTGGTCGTGCCGCGCTGTCCAGTGGCCGTGCCACAGCAGCCGAAGCGCTGAGCACGCAGAGTCTCGTAGCCAGTCTCAACGAGCGAATCCTGTCGCTCGAGCAGGACGCAGAGATGCGGCGCGCGGAACTCGCCCGCTGGATAGGCGCAGATGCCGACCTGCCGCTGGCGCCAATTCCGGCTGATCGCGAGCTCGACCACTCGGTGGAGTCCTTGATCGCCGCCGTGCCGGAGCATGCCCCGCTCGCCCCCCTGATCGCCCGGCTGGACGCCGCGCACACGGATGTTGAGCTTGCCCGCGCGGAGAAGCGTCCCGATTGGAGTGCCGGACTCATGTATTCCAGACGTGGACCAGACTTCTCCGACATGGTCTCGCTCGAAGTTCGTGTGAGCTTGCCGCTTTTCGAGAAGTATCGGCAGAACCCGATGATCGCCCAGAAGCTGGCAGCGGTACGAATGCAGGAAGCCGAGCGCGATGCCGAAGTGCGCATGCATGCTGCGGAGGTGCGCTCTGCAGTCGCCCAATGGCGTCTCGGCCGGCAGCGTCTGGAGCACTACACGAAGGAACTGTTGCCGCTGGCGCGTGATCGTTCGCGCGCCGCGCTCGCTTCCTACAGCGCGGGGCGCGGCGACCTGCGCGGTGCGATCGACGCGCTGACCGATGAGATCAACGCGCAACTCGAGGATGTAGAGGTCCAGGGATCGGTCGCGCGTGCATGGGTCTTCCTGCACCTTCTTCACGACTCGGAGGTTGCGAAATGAGTACGGCACGAATGAACGCAGTCAGGTGGGTCGTCGCTACGGCAGTGTTTCTGGCGTTGGGTGCAGGCGGGGGCTATTGGTGGGCGCACTACAAGATGGACTCGGTCGGGTCGACGATGGGCGCATCCGCTCCAGCTACGTCTGCGAGGGCGATGGAATCCGCAAGCGCAAACGTTACGTCGTCGGACAAAGGAAGAATTCTCTACTGGCATGACCCGATGGTGCCGAATCAGAAGTTCGACAAGCCGGGCAAGTCGCCCTTCATGGACATGCAGCTCGTGCCGGTCTACGCCAACGAGACGGGCGAGGGCGGCGACGTTCGCGTCAATGCATCGGTGGTGCAAAACCTGGGGATTCGCCTGGGACGCGTGGAACGGACCGCGATCACGGGGCGCCTACGTGCTGTCGGCAGCGTGGCCTTCGACGAACGACTGCTTGAACTCGTGCAGCCGCGCGTGGAAGGTTACGTCACACGCCTGATGATCAAGGCGCCGCTCGAGCGAGTGCGTCGCGGTCAGCCGCTCGCAGAGATTCTTGCGCCGCAGTGGCTGGAAGCCGAGCAGGAGTATCTGGCGCTCATGGATGCGAGCTCGGAGCGCGCGCAAACCCTGCGAGAGGCGGCGCGCCAGCGCCTCGCGGTGCTGGGTGTTTCGGAAGTCACCATTCATGCCGTCGAGACGACGCGCAGAACCAATGCCAATGCGACCATCGTCGCGCCGATCGACGGCGTCGTTACGGAGCTGGGTGCGCGTCAGGGTGCGGCGTTCATGTCGGGCGCAAGCTTGTTTCGCATCAACGGCCTGTCGACCGTCTGGGTGAATGCACAGATACCGGAGGCAAAGGTCTCGCTTGTTCCGGTCGGGGCGATGGTCGAAGCACGCGCGACGGGCTGGCCCGGCATGGTGTTCAAGGGGCGGGTAATTGCTATGTTGCCGGACGTGGATCCCGCGACTCGTACGCTCACGGCGCGGGTATCGATCGAGAACAGGGACGAGAAGCTGTCACCGGGCATGTATGTCGGACTCGACTTCACCGGTCCATTGGGCGAGCCGCAGCTCATGGTGCCGAGCGAAGCGATCATCACGACCGGTGAGCGCAACGTCGTGATTGCTGCGCATGAGGGCGGCGGGTTCGACGTCGTCAACGTGATGACCGGGGCCGAGCAGGGCGGCCGTACGGCAATTCTTTCGGGGCTGACGGAGGGTCAGTCGATCGTTGTCTCGGGACAGTTCCTCATTGACTCCGAGGCGAGCCTTAAATCCACCGTAAATCGCCTTCAGACCGCCACCCCGCCGGCAGCTGGTCCCGCAGCAAGCGACACGGCGCCGTCGGCGCGGCACCTCGCACGGGGAAGGATCACCGCGATCACGCCGGAGTCGATCACGATCGCACATGAGCCCGTTCCCTCGCTCAGCTGGCCGGCGATGACGATGGGATTCAAGCCCCCAACGCAGGGTGTCTCGAAAGATCTGAAGGTCGGTGACCAGGTGAGCTTCTCCTTTACAGCGAAGGAGGGCGGGAGCTTTCAGCTCGAGGCGATCACCGCCCTTCAAACGAACACAACGGAGCCGTCGCGATGATTGCCAAACTGATCCGCTGGTCGATCACGAATCGCTTTCTCGTGTTGCTGGCGACGCTGATGGTCACGGCGTGGGGTATCTGGGCGATGTTGCGCATACCCCTGGACGCCATACCGGATCTCTCGGACGTGCAGGTGATCATTCGCACGAACTACCCCGGCCAGGCCCCACAGATCGTCGAAAACCAGATCACCTATCCACTGGCCACGACGATGATGTCGGTACCGGGCGCGAAGACGGTGCGCGGCTACTCGATGTTCGGCGATTCGTTCGTGTACATCCTGTTCGAGGACGGAACCGATCCGTATTGGGCCCGCTCGCGGGTGCTTGAGTATCTGAACCAGGTGCAGTCGCGTCTGCCGGCGCAGGCGAAGACGGCGCTCGGACCGGATGCCACCGGCGTTGGCTGGGTCTACGAGTATGCGCTCATCGACAAGAGCGGCACGATGGATCTGTCGCAATTGCGCGCGCTGCAGGACTGGTTCCTGAAGTACGAGCTCAAGTCCGTACCGAACGTGTCCGAGGTCGCTTCCATCGGCGGCATGGTCAAGCAGTACCAGATCGTGCTTGACCCTGATCGCCTGCGTGCTTTCAACGTTACTCACGGACAGGTGATGGATGCCGTGCAGAAGGCCAACCAGGAGACGGGAGGCTCAGTGCTCGAACTCGGTGAGGCCGAATATATGGTGCGCGCCTCCGGGTACCTGCAATCGCTCGATGACTTTCGCGAGATTCCGCTGACGACGAGCGCGACAGGGGTGCCGGTGCACCTGGGAGACGTTGCGCGCGTGCAGCTGGGGCCGGAAATGCGCCGAGGCATCGCCGAACTCAATGGCGAAGGAGAGGTCGCTGGCGGCGTGATCATCATGCGTTCCGGCAAGAACGCCCTTGAAACCATCAATGCGGTGAAGGCGAAGCTCGTCGCCCTCAAGGCCTCTCTCCCTCGCGGCGTAGAGATCGTGCCGACCTACGACCGTTCGAGCCTCATCAAGCGCGCGGTCGACAATCTGCAGGGCAAGCTCTTCGAGGAGTTCATCGTCGTCGCGCTGGTCTGTTTTGCATTTCTTTTTCACTTGCGATCCGCGCTCGTTGCGATCGTATCGCTGCCTTTGGGCGTGCTGATGGCATTCATCGTCATGTACTACCAGGGCGTAAACGCGAACATCATGTCACTT
>JAIBJL010000155.1 GCA_020029545.1 Gammaproteobacteria bacterium | reverse complement strand
GACTACGGAACGTACCGATAAACGGATCGAGCTTGGCCGCCCCGCACGCTCCCCGCAGTACCGCGCCATGCTCGAAGCCGCGAGGCGCCGGGAGTCCGACGTGCTGATTGTCGATGACCTGTCGCGCCTCACGCGCGATTCGGTCGAATGTGAGCGTGATACCGCGTCAGGTGTATCCGCGGCGGCGGCCGGGAAGCCCATCGCCGCGGTGAATCTCGGTCGAACTCGCGCCCATGCGCTGCTGACTTTGAAAGGGCCCCAATGCTGCTCGGAAGCGCTCAGCTTGCTACTGTCTGAGTGACAGCTCAAGCCCGTCATCAATCGGCAAATCCAGGGATAAATAATTGGCGCGCACATACTCAACGTAAGACGCCAATATCTCCGGCATCAGCTTCAGATCATCTCCAATCACGATCGCGCCGGGCGGCAGCCGCGGTTCGAGTTGCTTGAGTAGCGGTAAGTACAGCTCCTTCCACCCATCCAGTAGCAACAGGTCAATCGGCGTGGTGTCCCGCGACAGTGTTTGAAACGCGTCGCCTCGCCGAATCTCGACGAGATCCGCCAAACCCGCGGCTTGAATATGCTCCGCCGCGCGCTGCGCCTTCTTCTCACTCAGTTCCGTCGTGACGATTCGGCCCACACCGTTGTCGCGCACCGCCGCCGCCATGTGAATCGTGGATAGGCCCAACGACGTGCCGAACTCCACAATCAGGCCCGGCCGCTTCATGCGAACCACCTGATACAGAAAGAGACCGACTTCAGGAGAAACCGAGATATATGCGTCATCCAGCAGATCGGCCATCAGCCGATCGTTCATCGGCCCGCCAACGCTCTTCGCTCGCGCGCGAACACGAGGAATCACTTCATCATCCACACGCTTGCCATCCGTGAACAACTTTTCCAGCAGCGCCGCGACCGGCTCATTCAACAAAGTAGACATTCAACACCTCCTGGATCTGTCGCGAGCAGTTTGCTGAGTCACGACGGATATCGTCCAGTGCAATCCGGTTCATCTATACTTGCGTTTCATGCAATCCATCGACCCCCATCTGATTCGAGCGCTCGATGCCTTGTTGACAGAAGGCAGCGTCACCGCGGCTGCGCACCGCCTGCATCTCAGCCCTTCGGCAATGAGCCGCACGCTCACTCGCATCCGTCATGCATTCAACGATCCCATTCTGGTTCGAGCGGGTCGGGGGCTAGTGAGCACGCCACGCGCCGAGCAACTGCGTCCCCGCGTTCGAGCGCTCATCGAGCAGTACAACGCACTGCTGCGGCCCGAGCGATTGCTGACTGAGCAACTTTCCAGGAACTTTCGGATCAGAGGCGGCGAAGCCGTGCCCGCCACGTTCGCCGCGAAGCTACACGATCGCATGCGCGCTTCAGCGCCTAACGTTTCGCTCACTTTTGTTCCGGAAGGCGAAGAGCAAGTGGACGACTTTCGAGATGGGCGGATCGATCTGGATATCGGCGCCATGAGCGACGCCGGCCCTGAGATCAAGCTGCAGACTTTGTTTCGCGAGCGAATGATCGGTGTTGTGCGCAAAGGCCATCCGCTCCTCAAAGGCAGGATCGATGCAAAGCGCTTCGCTTCCTTCGAGCATATCTCCGCTTCGAGGCGCGGCCGCGCGCACGGCCCTGTGGACGCCGCTCTGTCGGCGATGAACATCAAGCGAAACGTCAGCGTGATCGTGCCGAACCACTTATCGGCGCTATTTATCGCCGCGGGCTCGGATATGGTGGCCCTCGTCGGCCTGAGTCTTGCGCAGCACGCCATATCGCTCGGCATGGCGATCGAAGTGTTCGAGCTGCCGGTGAAAACGAAAACGGTCGCGATATCGCAAGCCTGGCATCCCCGCATGGACGCCGACCCTGCGCATAGCTGGCTGCGGGAACAGATTCGAGCTTTGTTTCGCTAAAAGGTCGGCGGCACTCGGCCATTCGGCAGTGTGGATCAAACCCGCCAACGCAACGCCCGCCGCGCCTTCGACGATCCAATGTTCCGACTCGACCAGCTTGCGGAGAGCGGCGGCAATTTTTTCTCCGTCCAGAACTCTGCCAGCACGGTTTTACCGCGAAGGGATCTCAGCGCTCGCGGCTTCGAGTTGATCCATTCGTCAGCACGCACATGCGCGAACTCCGGTGCGGTCGAAACCGGCGGAGGTGAGCTTGCCTGGGCCGAGCACGCCAACGCAACCAAGCGCGGAGAACATCAGAACCTGTTTCATCTGTTCACCCTCACCGCGACAGCCTGCCGCCAGCCGTCGATCGCCAAGGGTCCGGCGCCCCCGGCGACTAGTGCTAGCAGGCAAGCCAGGTAGAGAAGATCACATTCGATACCGGGCTTCCCGAACTGTGGTCCAGCTGACGTCACCGCGAGAAACTTTATGGAGCTGAACCCGAATTGCCAGTGCACCTTGATCATCGCGACAAGTAGCACGATCGTCATCGGCACGCTCACGAGCGGGACATACGCGCCAACGAGCACGGCAATCCCACCCACGAGCTCAATGACGACCGTCACCCACGCCATGAGATGCGAGAAGGGGACGCCGATGCCGTCGAGTGCAACGGCGAAGACATCGACGCCCCTTCCGAGCTTTAGGAGACCATGCATCAGAAAGCCGTACCCCACGATCAGGCGCAGTGGAAACGGAGCCCAGTACGCCAGAAGCGTGCGATACGACGGAGCCATGATCTCAGTTCGCCGCGATACCGTTGAGGCCAGCGTCTGCGGGCAGACCCGCCAGCGTGCCCAGATTCACGAGCGAACCATCCGATGACTGAATCTGGAACATGCCCACGGCACCGCTCGCAGCGTTGAGGGAGTAGAGGAAACGCCCATCGGCGCTGACTGCGATGTCCAGATTCGACGAACCCGGCGGATTCACTCCGACCACCGTGCTCTGCAGCGGCGCAAGCGATCCGTTCGCCTCGATCGAGAAGCCGGAGATCGAAGAGGTTCCGGCGTTGGACGTATAGACGAACTTTCCATCGGGTGTGACCACGTTCCAGCAGTTTGCCGATCCCAGCGTCGGAACACTCGTGCTGATCGGCAATAGGTTCCCGTCGGCGACGATGGAATAGGACGAGATCGCGGAGCTGTTGGGGCCGCCCGCGCCCGTCTCGGACACGAGCACGGCACCATTCGGAGCGAATACGACAGAGAAGGCGCCAGGTCCTGCACTCGGATTGACAGTGATGGACGAGAGCTTGCCATCCGCCAACACCTTGAATACATCGATGCTATTGGTCGTGCGTTCCGTCACGACGAGATAGCGTCCGTCGCCGCTGAACGCCAGCGAGGCCGAATTGACGAAGTTGCCGCTCAGGAAACGAAGCGAACCCGGAATCCGGTTCAGCTTGCCCTCGCTCAGGAAAAACCCGACGACGCTACTGCTGCCCGCCGTGTTGAGCACGTAAACGAGCTTGCCGTGTTGGGCCGCTGCGTTCGGTTCGCTCCCGCCGGTAGCGACGCGATCCGAAAGAAGAAGGTGCGAACCGAACACCCGAAAGACCGAGACGCTGCCGCTTCCGGCATTCGCGGCGAAGAGCAATGACCCATCGTCGCTCAGTGTCAGGGAGCCTTGCGATCCGAGCGGATCAACAGTGCCGCCGCTGCCGCGGCCCCCGGTCTGGTATTTATGGGGACTCTGCAATGTGCCGTACGGCGTGCGCTCGTAGGCCACCACTTCGTTTGACTCCGCATCGTTCGTCATCACGAACACTGCGTGCTGCGCGCCGAATCGATCATTGCCGTCGGCGTGTGCGACCGGGAGTGCCGCCGCGCTCGCGATGGCGCCCAGCGCCAGCGACGATACAAACATCTTCATGTCAGATCCCCCTCAAGGTGAATGGTGTGGGCTTGCATACTGTCGAAGAACGCACGCCATTCGTTACAGAGCCCGGCGGCAGAGCACCGCCAGGCCCGCTCGGGCGCGGTGCTATTTCTTCATCGCGTCCTTTGGCATGGCGTCCTTCTCCATCTTGTCCTTGCCCATCTTCTCCTTGGACATTGCATCCTTCGCCATCATGTCCTGGCATGTCTTCATGGCAGCGTCCTTGCTCATTGAGCTGTCCTGCTTCGCCATGCAGTCCTTCATCATGTGGTCATGCTTTGCCATGGCGTCCTTGGACATGTCGTCCGCGAACGCCGCGCCGCCTGCTGCGAGCAGACAGCCACACATCATCGATGCCAATAGTTTCCTCACGAGCTTCTCCAGATAGTGATGGGTGCGCGGAAGCGGGCAAGAATTACCCGGCCTTCCCCGATCCATCATCGTTATGCGCAACCGAACCGTTACATCTCATGCTCGCGTACAAGGAATTTCATTCCCGTCTGTAACGAATCCTGCGGCACACGCGATAACATTCGTGGAGCACCGTGACACCCGCTGAACGCGAACAGCATTGGACAGAACTCATGGAGCGATCGCTTCAGGGTGAGCCGCGGGCGTACGAGCAACTGCTGGTGCTGCTTACCGTTGCGCTACGCGCGGTCGTCAATAGCCGCGCGCGTGCTGCCGGGCTCGACGCCGAGGACGTGGTGCAGGAAGTCCTCCTGGCGCTGCACCTCAAGCGTGGCACCTGGAAGACGGGCACGCCCGTCGCACCCTGGGTCGCCGCGATCGCCCGCAACAAGATCGTCGACGCGCTCAGGCGCCGCGGACAGCGGACCGAAGTCTCCATCGAGAGTGTCGTCGAAACTCTCTGCAACGAGACCGCTGACGATGGCAGGAGTGCGCAAGATGTCGAACATATGCTCGAACGGTTGAACGACCGGCAGCGTCAGGTTGTACGTGCCGTGTCTATTGAGGGCTATTCCGCGCAGGAAGCTGCGCAGAGGCTGCAGATGAGCGAGGTCGCGGTACGTGTCACTTTGCATCGGAGCCTCAAGACCCTGGCGGCAATCTTCAGGACGGTGCCAAGTGAGGACTGACGAGTTCATTCGCGCGCTGGCGGCGGATGGCGCACGACCGGTAGTCCCCATCGAGCGGTGGCTGACCGGCGCACTCCTGTCAGGAATTGCGCTTTCCACAATGCTGTTTTTGGCCGCGCTTCATACGCGCCAGGACATCATGCAGGCCGTCTACGCGCCCGCCTTCTGCTTCAAATTGATCGTCACGATTTCGCTCGCCGCAACTGCGGCGTTCCTGCTATCGGACGCCGCGCGTCCGATGCCGCGTATTCGTTGGCAGAGAGCGCTGCTCCTGGCGCCTGCGCTTCTGGCGGCGGGGGTTATCTTCGAGCTTGTAACGGTACCGGCGCACAGTTGGCCGGCGCGACTGATGGGGCACAACGCAGCGCATTGCCTCTCACTCATCCCGCTCCTGGCCATAGCGCCTGCCGCGTGCCTGCTCGCCGCACTCCGGCGTGGCGCCCCTGCTCACCCTGCACTTGCGGGCGCGATTGCGGGACTGGTCTCCAGCGCCGTGGGAGCGACGCTGTACGCACTGACGTGTCCAGATGACAGCGCCCTCTTCGTCGCCACCTGGTATTCGATAGCCATCATTGCCGTGACGGCCGCATCGGCTTATCTCGGCAGCCGCATTCTGCGATGGTGAGCACGCGACTCAACCATTCGCGCCTTCACCAGCCTTGAGGCGACTCAACTGCGCTTCGAGGTCTTCGATTCGACGATCACGCTCTTCCAGCAGCGCCTTGACTTCGGCCTCCTCAAAACGGCGCGGAATATGCTGGGGGCAGTTACTGTCCCACGCCGTCACGGTGAAGACGATCACCTGGTCCGGCCGCGCACGGTAGCCCTCCGGCATCAGCGTCGCAATCAGCTTCCGATCGCCTTCGACCACGCGAGCCTCGCCCCAGATCTTGACTCGCCGACGAGTCGCGTAGTCGATCAGAAAGAGCTGCGCCTTCGGATTGTCCGCGAGGTTCCCGAGCGTGATGTATTGCCGGTTGCCGACAAAATCTGCGAACGCCAACGTGTGCTCATCGACTACGCGCAGAAAGCCCGGCGGGCCGCCCCGGTGCTGTATGTAGGGCTGCCCATCCAGATTCGCCGTCGCGAAGAACACGCTTCGCTGGGCGGCAATGAATGCCGCGAGGTCGGGCGTGATCGCGGTTTCCCACGATCCGCCCTCCTCCATCCGGGCATACGCCCCACGCGAGCCCTTCCGCGTCTGCACCGCCTTGACGGACGGTGAGAACGCGACGTCGCTCGAGTAACCGCGGACAGCAGCCATGGATGGACGCTCAGACCCAAGGTCACGCGGTGGACGGCTCATGTCAGGCCACCTTGCGGGCGGCAACGACCGGAAAATCGATCGCCGTCTGCGCGACGCTGTTGATGTAGTTCGTCCAGGTATTGAGCGCCACGTGCTGGATTACCTCGATGATCTGCGCTTCGGTGTAGCCGGCCGCTTTGATGGCACGCAGATCGTTGTCGCTCACGTGACCCCGCCGCTCCATCACGACGCAGGCAAAACGCACAGCGGCGTCTGCCTTCGGATCATGCGACATGCCGTTTCGGTTGGCGGCCATCTCGGCATCGTCGAGCTTCGCCACATTTCTTCCGAGATAGGTGTGAGCCGAGAGGCAATAGTCGCAACGGTTGACCTCCGCGACGGCCAGCGCGATCCGCTCGTGAGTCGCCGCAGGCAGTGTTCCCTTTCCCAGCGCGCCGAGCAGCCCTACATAGCCCTCCAGCGCCGCTGGGCTGCTGGCGACCATGCGAAAGATATTGGGTGCCAGCCCGAGCTGTTTCTTGACGGCTTCGAGCAAAGGACGTGAGCCCTCCGGAGCGGCGTCGATCGTGGCATGGGTGGTGAGACGGGACATAAGGGAAACCTCCGGAGATTTGAGAGCACGCGGCGCCTACATCAGCGCGATCTGTGCAAAGTAACGGCTTCCACCTCATGCAACTAGCCGATATTCTGTAGAGGCAATCTCTCAAATTATGAAAGTCCCATGGACCGTCTCGAAGCGATGTCGTTATTCGTTGCGGTAGCGTCCGCGGGCAGCTTTTCAGCCGCGAGCCGACAGCTGCGAATACCGCTGCCCACTGTGAGTCGCAAGGTGTCTGACCTGGAGTCGCACCTGAAGGCGAAACTCTTCGTGCGCTCGACGCGCAAGCTCGCACTGACGGACGCCGGGCAGTCTTACCTTCTCGCCTGCAAGCGAGTTCTCGAGGAGATCGCCGAGGCCGAGCGTGGGGCATCGGGAGAGTACAACGTGCCTCAGGGAGAGCTTTTCATGACGGCGCCCATCGTCTTTGGGCGACTGCACGTGCTGCCGGTCGTCACGGAATTTCTTAGAACGCATCCGCGCGTGGACGTGCGCATGGTGCTGGCCGACCGCGCGCTCAACCTGATGGACGATCACCTGGACCTCGCCGTGCGCATCGGCTCGCTACCCGACAGCAGCCTGGTTGCGACCCAAATCGGGCGCGTACGGAGCGTCGTGTGCGCAAGTCCTGCGTATCTCAAGGAATACGGCGTGCCCAAGTCGCCCGAAGAATTGTCGGGCCACGCCTGCGTGACCTTCACGGGCATTGGCGAGACCGACTCCTGGAGATTTCGGGCGGACCCGCCGGTCCGTGTGCACTCTCGACTGGCGGTGAATACCGCAGAAAGCGCGATCGAAGGCGCGATCGCGGGAGTTGGATTGACACGGGTGCTCTCGTATCAGGTTGCCGACGCGGTCCAGGCCGGCAAGCTCGTTATCGTGCTCAAGAAGTTCGAAGCCGAGCCCGCGCCGATCCGTCTGATCTATGCGCAGGAGCGGCGCCTCACCGCCAAGCTGAGAGCCTTCCTGGACTTTGCAACGCCGAGGTTGCGAGAGCGGCTGCGGTGACGCACGGATTGCCCTGGTCGTCGTGAGCCCGTGGCGCGCGGTCGAACTAGATTCCGGGTGCGTTACACAACACGAGTCGCCAACCGTCCGGATCCTCAAATGTCACGCCCGCGCCTGACCAGTAGGGATTCTCCGGCTCGACGGGTGAGTGGCCGAGTTCTTCGAATCGGTTCCTCGTCCTGATGAAGTCGCCTCGTTCCGGAATATAGAGGACGATCAGGCTATCCTTGTCGGGTGCGGGACAGGGATGTCCGCCATCGCGCTCGGTGAACTCCAGGTGATAGTTCTGCCCGGGAAGCCCCAGCATCACGCCGTTGTAGCCGTCGTGCCCCTCGAAGCGATAGAGCTCGCGTAACCCAAGGCCATCACGATAGAAGGCAACCACTCTCCGGAGCTGATTCGTCGGCCGCGCGATTCGAACCTGCACCACACTCGCGTGCGGAAACCCGAGGCCCTCTTGAGGAACGGAAGCGCGAGTGATCATTTGACTGAACCCAGCAGCTTACGCATTGCAACTCGCTCTTCGGCGCGCGGCAACCAGCGGCGCTCGTACTCGAGCACTGCGCAGACCTCCGCGCCACAGTCCCGTTCGGGCACAACGACGAATCCCTGGCGTTCATAGAAAGGCCGGTTCCAGGACAGATGGCTGTACGTCGTGAGCCACAACGCCGACGCCCCCGAATCCCTCGACACTTTCACGACTGCGTTCAGAAGTGCCGTTCCAACCCCCAGCCGCATGAACTTAGTGAGCACCGAGAGCTGGTCGATATAGGGCTCGTTGTCGATCGTACCGGCGGCCGCAAATCCGACGGGCTCGCCAGCGGCGCTGACGGCCAGCAACGCTCTGCCTGCCGTCAGCGAACGTAACCAGCGATTTCGTTCGTTGACCGAAAATTCGTGGCCGCTCGGCAATTCGAGAAACAGTCCCGCGTGTTCGAAGAGCGTCGACGCGTCGAGATCGATTTGGCACAACGTGTCGATTTCGGCGACCAACGCCGGACGAATCGCGATGTCAGCACGTAGAACCTGAGGTCGAAGTAGTACCGAGTTCATGGGTCAAAGCTTCCTGGGATTACCTTTCAACAGCGGGAAAGGCCCCTCGACGACACCGTCCTTGCGATGGTACTCGATGAGTCGTTCGCAGGACGGGGTTGACACAGCCGCTCGCCATAGGATCTTCGTGCTCAAAGCAGATTGTCGTCGTCTCGATCCCATCGGAAACTCGCGTTGGTTCGTTACACCGATCCGTTAGCGAAGCGGTGGGCTAGCACCTCTCTGGCGTCGGATACAGGCATTGACTATCAAGAACGCGACAGACAACGGAATATCGAAAACTGGTCAGTAAAGTAATGATGGCCGCGGTCGCAGCGGTTCAAACCGTCTGCCCTGTCCGCCACATGAATCAGCTGGCGCGCTCCTTGGTCAGCCGCGTCACTAACATAACAAATGGGGATATATCTCGGTTCAACAACGGGATCAGAAAGTCAACGGTCATGCCCTGACAAAACGAGGCCCCGCTGTGGGCTTCCGATTCGATCCGAGTCCGCATAAGCTTCGCCAACACCAACACCAACAAAGGGGGATATGAGATGGCTTTTTCGCTTTATGCTGCCACGGTGCCGACCTATCGGCAGATTCTTGGTTCTGTTTCGCACTTGCTTGATAAGGCCGAAGCTTTTTGTGTCGAGAAAGGGCTTGCGCACGGTGACATCATCCAGGCGCGCCTCGCCCCGGACATGCTGCCGTTCGCGTACCAGGTGGCGGCCACGACGACGCACTCCCTGGCCGCCATCGAAGGAGTGCGCAAGGGAGAGTTCTCTCCCGACATGACTCCGCCTCCGGATTCCTTTGCGGCACTCAAGAAGCGGGTGACGAACGCGCTCACTGCGATCGAGGCGATCGAGCCCTCGCAGATCGATGCCTTCATCGGCCGGGATGTGACCTTCGCCGTTCCCTCGCACAACGTGCGCATAGACTTCATGGCCGAGAACTTCCTGCTGTCCTTTTCGCAGCCCAATTTCTACTTCCACGCGACTACTGCCTACGACATCCTTCGTTGGAAGGGCGTGCAGATCGGCAAGCGCGATTTCATCGGGAGCCTGCGCTCGAAGACTTAGGGATTAGGGAGCCGCTGACGGATCTACTGCGGATTTATCCGGATATTCGATGGGTCCCAGTAGTTCCGGTAGTGTCTGAGTCGGCGGAGAAGAAGTTGAGGCGGCCGACATCGCCTCCGGACTGCTGAATCCCCCCTTCCTCCGGCCATGGACGCAAGCCCTGCAGGCCACATGGATCAGCGGGGGCGCCTCTCTCTTAGCGAAGCTGCCCACCACCATCACTCCAACCGGCGGTTGGGAGTGGGACGTGAAATACGTGATCCTGGAAGGGAGCGACTGAGCTATGAACGTGAAAGCGATCTGGGGTGCGTGCGTCTGCATGGGCTTGGCCGGCGTTCCGGCACACCACGTGGCAGCCGCTGCTCAGCGACAGCCGGTGAGTATCGAGTCCGGCGGTGTGGCTCTCGCAGCGACCGC
>JAIBJL010000470.1 GCA_020029545.1 Gammaproteobacteria bacterium | reverse complement strand
GAAGACGATGCAGACCAAGAAGATCAATGCCGCGGTCGAAGAACTGGAAACCAAGGCCAAGGACTTCAACGAGCAGGTTCGCGTGTTCAAGGCTCGTGCCGGCTAAGTCAGTATTGATCAAGTCCACGTAAACTGACGTACCGCGAATGCGGCCGGTAGCTCAAGGCTACCCGTCCATGACACACTGAAATGCCCGGCGGGCCCGTCCCGCCGGGCATTTCATTTTGGTGACTGCTGACATCCGGTATGACCTCACCCGCTGAAGCCGAAGCCGCCATTCGAGCGAGCGTCGAATTGTTGCCTGCCGAGCAGGTATCGCTGAGCGCCCTGGCCGGCGCGGTCCTGCGCGAGCCGGTCGTGGCCTCACGCGATCAACCCCCTTTCGATCGCGTCATGATGGACGGCATTGCGATTGCCATGCGCGCATGGGTCGAAGGTCGACGCGAATTCCGCATCGCTGGAACACAGGCGGCCGGCGCGCGGCAGCTGGTGCTCGCCGATACCGACGCCTGCTTTGAAGCAATGACCGGTGCAGTGGTACCGCATGGCTGCGACGCAGTCATTCCGGTGGAACAGCTCGTCGTCGCAGGGGACGTGGCGCGGGTCAGCGATCAGGCCGCGCCGGTAAGTGGCCTCAACATTCATGCACGCGGCCTGGACTGCCGCGCGGGAACTCCGTTATTGGCAGCCGGTACCCGGCTGGGGGCACCAGAAGTGGCCGTCATTGCCGCTACCGGATTGGCGCATGTCAGCGCGGCACGCGCTCCTCGTATCATGGTGATTTCCACCGGCGATGAGCTGATTGAACCGGGCGCCGCAGTCCAGGACTGGCAGATCTATCGGTCCAATGCTTATGGCGTGCTCGCGACCTTGCAGCAGCACGGCTATACGTTGCTGGATCAAGACCATCTGCCGGATCATCTACCCGTGTTACGCAAGCGCCTGGCACAGCATCTGGCGAGTCACGATGTGCTGATCCTCAGCGGTGGTGTATCGATGGGTCGATTCGACTACATCCCGCAGGTACTGAACGAACTCGGCGTACGGCTGGTCTTTCACAAGATCGAGCAGCGGCCGGGGCGGCCGATGGGGTTCGGCATAGGCGCGGGTGGCAAGAGCGTGTACGCTTTACCCGGCAATCCCGTGTCCACGCTGGTCTGCCTGGTGCGCTATGTGCTGCCAGGACTCGCGGCCATACTGGGCCTTCCCAGGGACGCGCCAGAACAGGTGACCTTGGCGCAGGACTTCGAGGTGAAGCCGAAGCTCACGGTGTTCGTGCCGGTCAAGCTTGAAACGCGCCATGGCACCACCACTGCATTGATGCGGCCAACCCGGGGATCGGGCGATTTCACCGCGCTGATCGGCACGGATGGTTTCGTGGAATTCGAACCCGGTCCCAGGATCGCTGCCTGCGGCACGCTGGTACCACTCTATCGCTGGTGATCGCATGTCCACCGAGCACAATGTCGTGACTTTGCCTTCCGCCGCGCACCCGCGCGACACGTTGGGACGGCCACTGCGCGACCTGCGCATCTCTGTCATGGACCGCTGCAACTTTCGTTGCCCGTACTGCATGCCGAAAGAGACGTTCCACGACAATTATCGTTTTCTGAAGTCCACCGAACGGCTGTCGTTCGAGGAAATCTACCGCCTGACGCGGGTGTTCGTCGGCCTGGGAGTACGCAAGGTGCGACTGACAGGCGGCGAGCCGCTGCTGCGGCCCAATCTATCCGAACTCATCGGCGAACTGACGGCGCTCGAAGGCGTGCAGGACGTCGCGCTGACGACCAACGCCGTGCTGCTCGGCCAGCATGCCGCCGAACTCAAGGCCAACGGTCTGCATCGCATCACGGTGAGTCTCGACACGCTCGACCCCGCGATCTTCAAGCGCATGAGCGGCGGCTTTGCCGAACTGGATCGGGTGCTCGAAGGCATTCAGGCAGCCGTCCAGGCGGATCTGACGCCGATCAAGCTCAACGCAGTGATCGAACGCGGCCTCAACGACCACACCGCGCTCGACCTGGTCGACCGCTTTCGCGGTACCGGCATTATCGTGCGCTTCATCGAGTACATGGATGTAGGCAATCGCAACCATTGGAGCCTGGATCGCGTCGTGCCGTCGCGCGAACTGTTGCAACGCATCGGCGAACGCTGGCCGCTGCACGCGGTACAGGAAAACTATCGCGGCGAGGTCGCGGAACGCTATGCCTTCGATGATGGCAGCGGCGAAGTGGGATTTATTTCCTCGGTGACAAACCCATTCTGCGGCGATTGTTCGCGGGCGCGGCTGTCGTCCGAAGGCGTGTTTTACACCTGCCTGTTCGCCAACGCCGGTCTCGATCTGCGCACACCGCTCCGCGATGGCTCCTCCGATGGACAACTCCTCGATCTCATCCGCAATCACTGGCAGCAGCGCGGCGACCGTTATAGCGAGCTGCGCTCAACGCTGCGTTCTGGCGAGCAGCCGCTGCGGAAGATCGAGATGTACTACATCGGCGGCTGAGCCACCGGTTCGACGTGGGCCACGGGCCTGGACCAGAGTCGGAATGGCTCGCTGTCGCACCAAGCTTCACGATATTCTTCTTACCCAGGCCCCACACCCCGAGCCCCATGCCCACGCCTTTCACCCACATCGATTCCGCGAATCGCCCGACAATGGTCGACGTCAGCGACAAGACGGCCACACGGCGTACGGCGACGGCCGAAACGCGCGTGCGGTTTCCGATCGAAGTAGCGAATGCATTGCGTGCGAAAGACTTCCATTCCGCGAAAGGCCCGGTATTTCACACTGCGATCGTGGCAGGTGTGATGGCGGCGAAGCGGACACATGAGCTGATTCCGTTCTGTCATCCGCTGGGCATCGAGAACTGCAAGATTCTGATCGACATGCAGGATGATGACGCCGTCATCCGCTGCACCGTGTCGGTGTTTCACAAGACCGGCGTCGAAATGGAAGCGCTCACGGGCGCGAGCATTGCCGCCCTGACCGTGTACGACATGTGCAAGGCACTGTCGCACGACATCGTGATTGCCGATACGCGCCTGGTGGAAAAGCGCGGCGGCAAGAGCGATATTCTGCCGCCCGCCTAATCTGCTGCATCAGGTTGCCTCGTCGAGTTACCGATCGATCCGGACGATTACATCGCGATGACTGCTCCTCCCCTGTTCGGACTGGTTCTTGCTGGCGGTGCCAGCACTCGCATGCAGCGCGACAAGGCGGCGCTCGTCTATCACGGCAAGACGCAATTACAGTGGGCGTTCGATCTGCTGAGCGAAGTCACGGCCGCCTGTTTCGTGTCGGTTCGGCCGGATCAGCGCGACGACGCGGCGCGGCGCTCGTTGCCGCAAATCGTCGATCGCCATCCGGGCATCGGCCCACTCGCCGGGATCGAGGCAGCGTTGCTCACACACCCGAAAGCGGCCTGGCTCGTCGTCGCTTGCGATCTGCCGTTTCTGACGGCGGCAACGCTGAGCTACTTGATCGAGCATCGCGACCCCGACCGCATCGCCACTGTTTTTCGCAGTGCGCACGACGGCCTGCCCGAGCCGCTGTGCGCCATCTGGGAGCCGCGTAGCCGTGAGCACGTCGCCGCCACCTTGTCCGCAGGCAAGCAATGCCCGCGCAAGCTGTTGATCCATTCCGACGCGCAACTATTGTCGCTGCCGCAGGCCCATGCGCTCGACAACGTGAACAC
>JAIBJL010000154.1 GCA_020029545.1 Gammaproteobacteria bacterium | reverse complement strand
TACCTGTTCAATTTCAGCTTTCGCCTCAAGATGCTGCTGATCCTGCTGGCCGGTCTGAATGCGCTGTGGTTCCGTCTGGGCGTGTTCCTGGACCTTGACACCTGGGGACCCGGCATTGAAGCCTCGCGACTCGCCAAGGTCATCTCCGCCGCGTCCATTCTGCTGTGGATCGCGGTCATCACGGCGGGGCGTTATATCGGCTTCACCTGATTCTTTCAGGATCGAAGCGCGCCGCAACCGAGTACCCCATGTATAGCTGGATTCTGATCGCTCACAGCAGCTGGCGCTGGGTCATCGTCGTCGCCGGTTTGGCGGTGCTGGGGTGTGCCGCCACGCGGCTGCGCAGCGGCGGTCCATGGGACACGGGCGCGACCCGCCTGACCCGTTTCTTCAGCATTGCAGTCGATATCCAGGTATTGATGGGCGCCGCCCTCTATCTGACGCTCAGTCCGCTGACGACGGTCGTGCTTGCCAGTACCACCACCCCGTTGCCGGCGGGATCCCAGGCGCATTTTCTGGCGGTGTTGCATCCCGTCATCATGCTCGCGGCGTTCATCGTCGTGCACATTGCCTCCGTGCTGGTGCGTCGCGCTCGATCCGATGCCGCGCGCGCGCGACGCGCACTGATCTTCTATGGCATCACGTGGCTCATTGTGGTGGCCGGTATTCCCTGGTGGCGGCCGTGGGTGCATATCTAACCTAACTAAACTAACGAACCGTCGGCGCGCGAGGTCGCAATTGTTCCACGACGCTCCGCTTCAGTCGCAGAAACCTACGCGGAGTTGAGTGCGCTAACGGGCGGGTGCTTGAGTTGTTCGACGGCTCGTTCCAGCCGGATGATGGCATCCTTGAGGTCGGGAGTTTTTCCGCTGCCTTCACCATGGGCGCGGATGCCGGAAAAAAGCTGACCCGCCATCTGGCTCGCGGTTGCTTCGATGTCGAGCGCGCGGTCGTTCATCAACGTCCGCCAGCCGACGTGATGCAGCGTCCCGAAAAGCATGTCCCGAGTCAGGTCGGGATCGATATCGGCGCGGACCTCGCCATTGCGTTGTCCCTCCTTGATCACCCAGCTGACGATCCGCGTGTAGCGTTGGTTCAGTCTGTGTAATGTCGAACCGTAGTATTCGTCCCAGTGCACCTCGCGATAGATGAGTTGGTGCATGCCCGGCGCGGCCTGCATTTCGCGCAGATGCCGGGAGGCGAAAAAGACGATGCGCGCCTGCGTGCCCTTGAGATGCGGCACATCCTTCTCCAGCCGCGTGATGACGGGCTCCATCCATTCCGTGATGACGCGGAACATGAGATCACGCCGCGTGGGAAAGTAATTGAATACGGTGGCTTCCGAAACATTGGCGCGGGCGGCAACCTCTGCCACGGAGGTTCCCACCAGACCGCGGGTTTCGAGCAGCTCGCGCGCCGCCGACAGGATCGCCGGCCCACGTTCTTCCCGGGTCATCTTGCGGACTCGCGTTCGTGTAGCGGTCTTATGAGCCATACTCAATGCATTGGTCTCGGCGTCATCCAGTTCTGCCCGATGACTTCTCTATCGGATCTATCGAAGCTGCACAGGAGCGCCAGCCCGACGGCGTGCATTTTGAGCCATGCTCCGAACGTTGAACAAGGGCTTGGGTGGGAAGCCAAGGAGACCGAAGTGAATGAGGGTCAGGTCGCGATCTGACGTATGACTCGGCAAGGATTGCCGGCCGCAAACGACTCCGCAGGCACGTCGCGTGTTACGACACTACCCGCGCCGATGACTGCACGATCCCCAATCCGCACGCCAGGCAGAATGATCGCGCCACCACCGACCCAGACGTCGGAGCCGATATCGACGGGTTTGCCGTACTCCTGACGACGTCGTAGCTGCGGGTCGAGGGGATGCAGGGGCGTGTAGATTTGCACGGCAGGACCGAACAAAGTGAAGCTGCCAATGCGTACCGTGCACACATCCAACACGACACAATTGAAATTGAAGAACACTCGTTCGCCGAGCTCGATGTGAGAGCCGTAGTCACAGTGGAACGGCGGCTGCATCCAGACACTGTCCCCTCCAGCGCCGAAGAGCTCCATGAGAATGCGACGGCGGTCTTCGACATCTTCCTCCGCCGTCCGATTGAGCGCCTGGCAGAGGTGGCGAGCGCGGTTTCTTGCCGCGACAAGCGCAGGGTCCAGAGCGTCGTACAGCTCGCCGGCAAGCATTTTCTCTGTTTCACTGCGCATGGGTTCCCCGACGAGTCACCGCCGCGAATAAATACGCTATGGCGACAACGTGCACAAATGAAATGAAACAAACCGCCAGCGCGTGCCGTCGTGGTGCAGAACCTGAGTGACAAGGTTCACCGTTCTGGCGCTGGTCAGGCCGTCGGCAGCCGGCAGGTAATTCATCTGCTCGCCCGTGACCACGGCCACCTCGCCGTACAGACGCACGGTCAACTCGCCGCGCTCGACTCCGCGGGGACGCTGCATGATGTTTGCAATGAATCCCGCTTTGTTGTCCACCTTTCCGGTGCCGTGTACGTGTACATAGTCATCCGCAAGGATCTCGTCGAGAGCCGGCATGGCGCGCTCGGCAATCGCCTCACAACGGCGCCGCTCCAATGCAATGATCTGTTCACGGACTTGTTCACTCACGTTGTGACCTCCCTCGAAGTCTTGCCAGTTGGAAACTTGGAAAGGCATGGAGAATAACTTGTTCGGTGCCCGGCAGCGGGTAGCAAATGGATGGCCGGCATTCGATTGGCCCGGTCAAGTTGCTCACGCCTTGTTGGCAGGCATACCCTCGCTCATCATGTAGGTTCACCGGGAAGCAATTTCTTCAAGGCTTGAAGCGCCGCAAGCGCGATCTTCGGCTCATCAACCAGCGCGTCATCGACGTCGCCGAGCACCCTGCGATGGCCGATGACATACTGGCGCGGTCTAAATAGAATTACCCTGGTAAGGTATAGGCTATCGTGGGAAACAGTCCGGGGGCATTCCTGGCACGTCAGGGCGCGCGGGCGATCACCGTCACCAAGTACTCGGGCACCGCGGATTCGCCGCGTGCGCATATCACCAATCAACGCACGGTCGAAGTGTTCCGCGATCTGGGCATCGAGCCCGAGGTCATGGCGGCTGCGATGCCCCAGGATTTAATGGGCACGCAAGTGTTCTCCACCAGCTTCGCCGGCCAGGAGCTGTGTCGCAAGATGACCTGGGGCGCAGGCGTCGATCGCCGCAGCGAATACGACGCGGCCAGCCCCAGCAGCATGTGCAATGCCCCGCAGCACCTGCTCGAACCGATGATTCTGGCGGCAGCTAGAAAACATAACGCCGAGATTCGCTTCGGAACGGAGTGCATTCAGATCGAGCAGAATGCAGAGTCGGTGCGCGCCGTGGTGCGCGAGCGTTCCACGGGTCACGAGTATGCGATCCAGGCTAAATATGCAATCGGTTGCGACGGCGCGCGCAGTACGGTGGGCGAGCAGCTCGGCTTCGAGTTCGAAGGGAAGATGGGCCTGGGCGATGCTTACACGGTATGGCTTGAAGCGGACCTCACGCGCTACACGCGCCATCGTTCCGGCGCTCTGTTCTTTGTGTGCGAGCCGGGCAGCGATATCTGGCTCAGTGCGTGGACGTGCGTCAAGCCTTGGACGGAATGGAATCCATTGTTCCTGCGCCATCAGCAAGACAAGGCCGATCTCTCCGAGGCAGCCGTACTGCAGCGCGTGCGCAATGCCATCGGCGATCCGTCGGTAGCGGTCAAGATCAAGAAGATCAGTCCGTGGCAGATCAATCATTGCGTTGCAGCGCAGTACCGCAAGGGACGTGCTTTTCTCGCGGGCGATGCGGCACATCGCCATCCGCCCTCGAACGGGTTGGGCAGCAACACGTCGATTCAGGATGCCTACAATCTTGCCTGGAAGCTTGCGCTGGTGCTGTCGGGCCGGGCGTCCGATGCGTTGCTCGATACCTATCATGCCGAGCGTAAGCCGGTCGGGCGCCAAGTGATCGACCGCGCCATCAAAAGCATTGCAGACATGGGCCCGTGGACCCAGGCGGTTGGGCTTGGACCCGACCAAACCGCGGAGCAAGCATGGAACCAGATCAACGAGCTGATGGGTGATTCCGAGATCGGCGCTCAACGTCGCGAAGCGATGTTCGCAGGTCTCGACGCGACGGATTGGCAGTTCAACGCCATCGGTGTCGAGCTGGGGCAGCGCTACGAGTCGGCCGCTGTCATCTCCGACGGCACACCGTTCCCTGCGTACACGCGCGATCCGGAGCGACACTATCATCCGACCACTCACCCTGGTGCGCACCTGCCGCATGTGTGGTTGGAGCACGGCACGCAACGAATCTCCACGATCGATCTCACCGGCAAAGATAGTTTTGCATTGCTCTCCGGCATCGGCGGGCAGGCGTGGCGCGATGCGGCCGGCACCGTGGAGCGCGAACTCGGTGTGAAGATTGCAAGTTACTCGGTGGGCTTGCGGCAAGCGTACGACGATGTGCTCGGTGAGTGGACCCGCAAGCGCGAGGTACGCGATCACGGCTGCATTCTTGTCCGGCCGGATGGCTACGTCGCCTGGCGCTCGCACGACGGTGTTGCCGACGCCACGGGCGCGCTGCGCGAGGTCATGCGCAAGATCCTGGCCCGCTGATCAGCAGGACTGATCAGCAGGAAACAGATGCCTGCTGCGACTCGGCGCAGGTTTCATGTACGAATTCCAGGAGTTCGTTCGAGAGGCGCGTGTCTGACCCGCCGAGGTGGCAGCTGATCGAGAAGTGGTTGTGGCCGGAGGCGATGTAGCTTCGCGGCAGCAGTCCGTGATTATTCAGCCGTTGGCGCAGCAGTCCCATGAACTCGGATTGAAAACGTTTGGGATCGAACTCGGTGCAGGCGACGAACAGTGGCAGCCGCGTCGTCACCAGTGCGTCAAGCGGAATGCGATCGGCATGGAGCGCCGCATCCTGGCCGTAGTAGCTGAGATCGGGGGGAGTGGTCGGCGGTTCGACACCGTAGGTGCCTGACAGCAGGATCGCTGATTCCACTAGGTCGCGCGCGCCGCAAGCTTAGGTATCTTCGCTTCCGAACCGGACCGAAACGCTGCCCAGCGTCTGGAACTCCACACGAGCCACGCGATTCGCGGAAGTAATTCCCTGGGGCGGCGGCAGTGATCCGGTGATGAGAACTTGCCCTGCGTGCAGCTTCTCGCCCACCGCATGGAGCCGTCGCGCCATGGCGGCGACCACTTGCAATGGACTGCCCATTGCCTCGAAGCCGGTGGCGCCCGCCCGCGGCTTGCCATCGATGCTGACCAGGCAGCCTTCGAGGCGCGGGTCGAATCGATGGGGCGAGGTAAGGCGGCTGCCCAGCACGATGTAACCCCCGAACGCTTTTTGAACCGCGATCATGTGTGGCCAACTGTATTTCCCTTCGCGAACACCCGGCCGCAAGGGGGCGACTTCGATGGCTGGCAAGAATGCGTCCACCGCATTCAGTACTTCCGCCGCTGTCAGGGCAGGTCCTTCCAGATCGCGCTTGAGCACCATCCCTAGCTCACTCTCGATAAACACTTCCGCGGCGTCGAGTTCGACCTGGTCGCCATCCGTTCGGACGATGGAGCCGAGCAAGGTGCCGACCATGGCTCGCGGCGCAGTAGGGAAAAGCTTTGTCACGCCCGCCGATGTGAACGATGCCTGGTGTCCGATGATGCGGTCGCCGGCCGCTGCGCGCCTGCGTTTCACGGCAAGCTGCACGCGCAGTGCTTCCTCGTGCGTGATGTCGGGTTTGAGTTGGGTGATGTCTCGAGTCGGATCGCCATCGATACCGGGCTGATCGATATGATCGACGAGGGTTTCAAGATTGAGCATGTGGTTGCCGTCTGAAAAACTCAGAAAAACTCATAGGGGTGAGGCCTAGGGTTGGCGCAGCGCGCGCCGTTGGATCTTCCCTGAGACCGTCTTGGGTAGCTCGGCAAGGAAGCGCACGTCGCGTGGGCACTTGTAAGGGGCCAGTACGCTGCGGCAGTGGGCCGTCAGTGCCACGGCGTCCACCTGCGAGCCCTCGCGCAGCGACACGTAAGCCACGACCGTTTCACCACGATAGCTATCCGGCTCGCCCACGACAGCCGCTTCGCGTATCGCCGGGTGGCCGTAGAGTGCGTCTTCCACTTCCCGCGGCCAGACCTTGAAGCCCGACGCGATGATCATGTCCTTCTTGCGATCGACGAGGAAAAACCAGCCGTCCTTATCCATGAAGCCGACGTCACCCGAATGCATCCAACCGTCGGTCAGGGCGGCTGCCGAATCCTCGGGCTTGTTCCAGTATCCCTGCATGACTTGTGGACCCGAGACCCAGATTTCACCCACCTCACCGAGCGGCAGTTCCACACCATTGTCATCGACGACCTTCACACCGGTATGCCAGACGGGTATGCCGATGGACAGCGTCCCGGAGGCAACATCCACGGGGGCACATCGGTTGCGGGGAGTCATGTGCGTCGGTGCGCAGGTCTCGGTCATCCCGTAGCTGTTTCGAATGTCGATTCCCAGTCGCTCTTTCAGCGTCGCATGGAGTGCGGGAGCAATCGGTGCGCCACCGGAATAAATCTCGTCGAAGCTCGCGAAGTCGGCCGGGCTGACACCGGGAACCGTCGACAGCGCGTTGAAGGCCGTGATAGCACCCACCGTATACGTCGGGCGCTCTCGTCGGATTACATCGAGCACCGCCGCCGCCTCGAATCGATAGTTGAGAATCAGCCAACAGTCCTTCGTAAAGGCCATCACCATGTGGCAACAGAAGCCGGTGATGTGAAATAACGGTGCCAGACCCAAGATTCGGGAACTGCCGTTCACGCCAACCCAGTCCGCCATCAGCTGAGCGTTCGAGGTGATGCTCGAATGCTGCAGCATCGTACCCTTGGGTTCACCCGTCGTTCCGGAGGTATACAGCAGCAGTGCAAGATCCGACGGCGCCGGTTGCAAGGCGGCGACCGGTGCAGATGGAAGTGCCAGTACGTCGTCGAGTCGCAGATAAGCGCCCGCAACCGGGTCGGCCATGGGAACGATACGCGGATCAGGCGAATCCGCCTGATCGTGTCCCGAGACTACGAGGATCGGCGCCACGAGAGCGGCCGCCGCGAGGGCCGGTTCGATTTGCGTGCAGTGCTCGGGATGGCAGAGAACCAGGGAAGGGCGGCAGTCCGCAAAGACCCGACTCAATTCAGCGGCGCGATATCCAGGGTTACCCGGTACCGGAATCGCACCGAGTTTCCAGGTCGCAACGGCGGCGATCACGAAAGCAGGCACGTTCTGAAGAACGATTGCGACGCGGGCTCCGCGGGTGACGCCCTGAGCGGCAGCCCAGCCGGCGAGCCGCTCGCTCGCTGCGTCGATCTGCGCAAACGTCAGCCGTCGACCGAAGTAGCTGATCCCACCTCGCCCGGATTGCGCAGCGGCACGAAAGGCGGTCAACGCATCAGCGTGGCTTGGTTGCCACGAATTGGGGCTGTTCTCATAGAATTGATGCCAGGGCTGCTGCGGCACGCCACACCTCCACACGCCAGTAATCTGCCAAGTTATATATCACAATGCTGCCGCAGCGATTCGCTGCGGGAATCAACACCATTGCTCACGTTGCGCCTGCCGGACAGCTCGACGGGTCGATCGCTGGCATTCCTGATCTTTGATGAATATCATCGGGGACGATAACGAGACCTCGACGCGACTGAAAGGGGGCTTGATGAGCACCTCTGACTGTCGTGCATATGTCGACAGTGCATGCTGGAGCCGCCGCCCAGCCATGATCGCATACCAGAATTGTCGCTATCTCTTCAGTTCTTCAGGATTGAGTTCTTCAGATTGTGATCCGGGACCATTACACGGTGGGTGGGTGCAGGTGAGTAACAACTTTCGGGACATGCTGTTTCCTTTGGATTCGCCGCGCTTCCTTGCCGTGCGTGAACTCGACCCATACGCCTACGGGCGTTTCATCCGCGATACCTTCCCGCCGGCAACGGCAATGATCGACAACTGGGAGAGGTTGGCGGCGGAGCCCCTCAAGGGAGTCACCTCGGATGGAGCGGTGATTCCGGAGCTGTTCAAGCTGGCCGCGGAGGGCGCGCCCGTCGAGCAGATGGTGCGCGCCGGCCGGCAGTTGCTGGCGGTTCTGAGCGACGGTGAGCGAGACCGGCTGTGCTTTCCCCTCGATGCTCCGCAGTGGCGGCGGTGGAGCAACCCGGAGTTCCTCGTCAATCCGAACGGATTGCGCCTCGAGGAGCTTGCACCGCAGACACGGGAGGCCGTGTTGGGCGTGCTGCGCGCCAGCCTCAGCCCCGCAGGGTACGCCAAGGCTCGCGGGTGCATGAAGACCAACCATTTTTTGGGAGAGCTGTGCAATCTTCCGAACCTCATGAACGAGTGGAGCTTCAACTTCCTGCTCTTCGGAGCGCCTTCGGAACAAGAGCCCTGGGGCTGGAGTCTGTACGGGCATCATCTGGTGCTGAACTGTTTCGTCCTGGGTCGGCAGATGGTGATCTCGCCCACGTTCATGGGAGCGGAGCCCAATGTCATCGACGTCGGTCCCGATGCGGGCCTCAGCCTCTTCGATGACGAGGAGCGGGTCGGTCTGGCGCTCATGCGCTCGCTGTCACCCGCGCTGCGAGAGAAGGCGACCATCTACAAAAAAATGCTGGATCCGGCGATGCCGGAGGGACGCTGGCACCCGGCGGACCAACGCCATCTCAGCGGCGCATTCCATGACAACCGCATCATCCCCTACGAGGGCATCCCCGCGAGCGCTCTGGACGCCAGGCAACGCGATCAACTGATGTCGCTGATTGCGGCCTTCATCGGTTACTTGCCCGAGGAGCCCTTGGCCGCGCGTCTGAAGCAGATCGAGTCGCACTTGAATTCGACCTGGTGGAGTTGGATCGGTGGCTGCGGCGATGAGGATCCCTTCTACTACCGCATTCAAAGCCCGGTCACGCTGATCGAGTTCGATCACCACAGTGGGGTCTGGCTGTCCAATGAGGAGCCTGCCAAGTGCCACATTCATACCCTCGTGCGCACTCCCAACGGCAACGACTACGGCAAGGACCTGCTGCGCCAGCACTATGCGCGGGTTCACCCCGGCAAGGCTCCGGGCCGATCATGACTTATCAACGCGAGAGGCAAACGTGGATCTAGGCATTCGAGGCCGCAAGGCATTGGTCTGTGCTTCCTCACAGGGGTTGGGATTGGCGTGTGCCCTGTCGCTGGCACGCGAGGGCGTGGCCGTGACGCTGAATGGTCGTGGTGAGGAGAAGCTCGCGGCGGCTGCCGCCCAGATTCGCAAGGCGATTGCCGGTGCCGAGGTCACTACGGTGGCCGCGGATCTTTGCACCGAGGCGGGCAGGGCGCGGCTGCTGGAAGCTCGTCCGGAGATCGACATCCTGGTCACCAACAATGCCGGTCCGCCCCCCGGTGTGCTGGCGGATTGGAACGAGACAGCGCTGGTCGGCGCACTCGAGGCGAATTTCATTCCGGCCGTGCAGTTGATACGAGCCTATATACCCGGGATGCGCGCGCGGCGGTTCGGCCGCATCGTGAATATCACCTCGGCGATGGTGAAGTCGCCGCACTACGTGATGGGACTCTCCACGTCCGCGCGGGCGGCTCTGACCGCCATCAGCAAGGCGATCAGTGTCGAGGTCGCGGCCGATAACGTAACCATCAACAATCTGCTGCCCGAGCGCATCGATACGCCGCGGCAGGAATTCATGGCTCGCCGCATGATGACCGAGCAGGGCATCGATCGAGATGAAGCACGCCGCCAGATCGTTTCGACGGTTGCCGCGAACCGATTCGGACGGCCGGAAGAGTTCGGCGACGCCTGTTCGTTCCTGTGCAGCGCCCAGGGCGGTTTTATATCCGGTCAGAATTTACAGCTCGACGGCGGTTCGTATCGCGGTCTGGTATGAACTTGCAAGTCGCAAAGGGGGATGAATGAAGATCGTCGGATTCGAAGGGCAGGGGCAATTGATGGCCGGCGTGGTCGCCGCGGATGGCAGGATCGAGCCGCTCGCACCGCTGGATAGTTTTTGGCAGTCTCCCGATACGATGTTGCGGAGCGCGCGCGCTGCGCCGCCGCTGGTTGCAACGCAGTTGCGGCTGCGTCCGGCAGTACCGCTCTCGGCGCGGGTCATCTGCATTGGTTTGAACTATCACCTGCACGCCAAGGAAACGAACAGCCCGATTCCGCAGTTTCCCGTCGTCTTCGGTCGGTGGGCCAAAACGCTGACGGTCGATGGCGATCCGGCGCCGGCGGTCGACGCGCGCTTCGATTGGGAAGGTGAGCTTGGGGTGGTGATCGGACGCAAGATGTTTCGAGTCGATGCCGCACAGGGGTTGGCCGGCGTCTTCGGCTACTGTGCATTCAACGATCTGAGCGCGCGCACCTTTCAAGTGCAGACGAGTCAGTGGACTCTCGGTAAGAACTCGGATGCGAGCGGACCGATGAGCGCAATCGTTACCGCCGACGAGGTCGGCAATCCGGCCAACGGGCTGCGGCTGATGACTCGGGTGAATGGCGAGGTGCGGCAGGACAGCACGACGGCAGACATGATTTTCAGCGTCGGCGACATCATTGCTCATCTGAGCCAGGTCATGACGCTGGAGCCCGGCGACCTCATCGTGACCGGCACCCCTTCCGGCGTCGGCATGGCGAGCGGGACTTTCCTGAAGGCGGGAGATGTGGTCGAGGTCGAGATCGAAAAAGTCGGTCGCGTGCGCACTCCTATCGTCGAGCCCGCAGCGTAGGTGTGCAGCCCCACATGAGCAACGAAGTTCAAGCGGGTTGCACGAACACCAGGCTGCGTTCCTGAGGGCGGTACCGACATGACTCAGATCGCACTCGCAGAGGACTTGTCTCAATCGATGCGCAATGCCCTCAGGCGGTTCGCCAGGTCGGTAACCGTCATTACCTGCCGGCACGGCGGGCAACGCTATGCAATGGCAGCGACCGCCGTGAGTGAAGTGAGCCTGGACCCGCCGTCGATGCTCGTGTGTATCAATCAGTCCGCGTCCATCTATGCGCCTTTGTCTTCGGGGGCGAGCGAGTTCTGCATCAACATACTGCAGTCCTCGCAGGAGAACATTTCGCTTCTGTGCGGCGGGAGCATCAAGGGCGAAGCTCGTTTCGAGACGGGCCAGTGGCTGGAGACAGACTCGGGAGTTCCCTACCTGCGAGACGCGCAAGCCACGCTGTTCTGTCATATGGACCAGTCGCTGCGCTACGGGACCCACATGATCTTTATCGGCCGTGTCACACGCGCGTTGTTCGACGCTGCGGTCGATCCGCTCATTTACGTCGCCGGCAAATACTCTCGCATTCAATCCGCATGAGCGGCTGATTTCAATCCATCGTCACGATCACTTTTCCCAGCGCCTTGCGGCTGGCGAGATGCTCGATCGCCTCGCCGCCTCGTGAAAGCGGAAAACGCTCCGAGATGTAGGGCTTGATCGCGCCTTGCTGATACATGCGCAGCAGCTCTTCATTATTGCGGCGGTTGGCTTGCGGATTGCGATCGACCCATGCGCCCCACCAGACACCCAGGATGTCGCAACCTTTGAGCAAGGCGAGGTTCAATGGCATTTTCGGAATGCTGCCGGCTGCGAAGCCCACCACGAGATAACGACCTTCCCAGGCAATCGAACGCAACGCAGGTTCCGCGTAGTCGCCGCCCACCGCATCGTAAATCACTTCGAAGCCCGCGCCTCCCGCGGCCTGCTTGAATCGCGTCGACAACGCTCTCTGCGCATCCGGCCCGAGGGTGCCGCGATCATAGACCACACCCTCATCCGCGCCTTGTTGCATACAGAAATCGACCTTCTCTTGACTCGACGCGGCGGCAACGACATGCGCGCCCATGGCCTTGCCCAGCTGTACTGCCGCAAGTCCCACGCCTCCCGCCGCTCCCAACACCAACACGCGTTCTCCCGGCTTCAAACGTGCGCGCTGCTTGAATGCGTAGTAGCTCGTACCGTAAGTGAGCAGGAATGCCGCGGCGTCATCGAGTAGCGTCTGGTGCGGAATCTTGACCAGCCGATTGGCATCCGCGACGACTTGCTCAGCCATCCCGCCCCACACCAGGAGTCCGATCACGTGATCGCCTGGCTCGACGGAGGTGACACCTTCGCCCACGCTTGCAACCACCCCGGCGATCTCGGCGCCGGGCGAGAAGGGACGCGGTACCTTGGTCTGATACTTGTCCTCGATGATCAAAACATCCGGAAAATTCACGCCGCATGCTTTGACCTGGACGACGGCTTGTCCCGGCCCGGCCGCCGGCGTCGGCACCTCCGTCAACTTCAGGGTTTGCGGACCTCCGACCATCGTACTCAGCAATGCTTTCACTGGATGACTCCCGACAAGACAATTCAGAAATACACCTGCACGATCCACTCTGCCACGAGCGCCGGTTTCGCTTCACCCTCTATCTCGACGACGAAATCAGTCCTCTGCTGATAACACTCGGAATGCTTTTCAACAACGTCGCGCACTGTGAAACGACCGCGAATGCGAGCGCCGGACCGCACCGGCGTCAGGAAGCGAACTCGGTTCGCGCCGTAATTCACTCCCATCCGCGCGCCTTCGAGTGGCAGCGCGCCGGGCGCGGTCGAAGCGAGGAGCGGAAACAGGGATAGCGTGAGAAAGCCATGCGCGATCGTGCCACCGAACTGCGTGTGGCGAGCTGCTTCGGGATCGACGTGCAGGAACTGATGATCACCGGTTGCGTCTGCGAAGTCGTTGATCATGGCCTGAGTGACCTGCACCCAGTCACCCACCGTCTCGATGCCGATGCGGCGCCGGATTTTTTCGAGTCGTTCTTCGCTCATATCGGATTGGACGGGCACGCATGGGCCATGGGCATGACAGTCCCGGACACTTACGATCGAGAAAGGCGCGATCTTCGACTACGCAGTCGGGATTCGCGAGCATGAGGCCGCGATGCTCGCGGGGATTCCGGGCTGAGAATCCGCTGACTCGATCTGCAACAATAGCCTAAACGATCTGGTTGACCTGCTCGAAGGCGTATCGGGGGTTGCGGGGCATGAGCAATTCCTGGGAGCCCTGACCGATGCAGCAAAGGAAGTTGGTTCGCACGGACGTTCCGGCAAAGAACGCGGTGTCCATCGCCGTATGGTCGAATCCTGACATGGGGCCGCAGTCGTAACCCAGCGATCGGGCCGCCATCATGAGATAGGCGCCCTGCAGGCTGCTGTTGCGAAATGCCGTGTCGTAGCGAAGCTGAGCGTTGCTCTCGTAGTAGCCGCGATACTTGTCGGGCGCGAAGTTCATCAGGTAGTCGAAATTGCGA
>JAIBJL010000153.1 GCA_020029545.1 Gammaproteobacteria bacterium | reverse complement strand
CGGTATCGAAGTAATTCGGCCGCCTGCCAGTCGGACAGACTGGGTTGACGATTTGAGAACGCCGCGGAAACGCGGCGTTTTCTTTGGAGGCCGGAATTCGCTTCTGAATCGGCGTCGCAGGACTGATTCCGAAGTCGAGTCCAGGGTGACGTGAGCATCCAGCTCAATCCGACCTTCCGTGAAAAAAGCGCCGCGGAGCGCCCTCGCAGCAGCGCCAACTTCGTCTGTGCGAAAAGCTGAGCGGGTAAGATCCTCCTGTTCAAGCGGCGATGAGCGGCTTGATGTTCAATCTGCTACAGAGAAAATTCCTGGGAGGCCCTTTGTCCCAGTAGAGTTCCCGCGAACAAATATGCCGGCTGCAAGAAGGCGGACCCCACAGCCTCAGCCATGGACTAACTCGATGGAAAGGATGACCTCGTACCGCGGGGCCCGCGGCGCGCAGTCTAGCAGGCCAACGAAACACTCTTCCCAAGACTTTTCCGACGCCTTGGCAACAAGGCGTCATCAGGGATAAACGATGTGCTCGCCATCGCAATGATACGGTTTGGGACTGACCTGCAAGCCGCGCAGATCCGTTCCCCGTTCAACCCGCCGCGAGCCGTCGCCCATCAGCCTCGCCGGTCAGTGCAGCGTCTCGACGATACTCGAGGTGATTGGCGTCAACATCACTGGCTCGGGAATGCCGGTGGGATGCAGAAATGCCCGCTCGGCCTTGGCCCAGTCGAGAGCAACCGAGCGATCCTGCGTCGCCGCGACCAGCAGCCTGGTGATATTTGTCAGGCTGTAGAGTTCCGGATCGACCTGCCCCTCCAGCGGCGCATGCACTTCTATATAGAGGTCATTGCCGCGCCATCCCATCTTGTAGGGCTGGTGAATGATCCGCACTGGGGTATTGACCGACACCATCTTGAAGAACTGTTCGATATCTTCGGGGTACATGCGAATGCAGCCGTGTGTTACCTGCATCCCCACACCAGCAGGCCGATTCGTTCCGTGGATCAGATAGGCCCCGCCGGGAATGCCGAGCCGCATCGCGTATTCGCCCAGTGGATTATCCGGTCCGGGTGGCACCGCCTTGGGCAACGGACGGCCATCGGCAGCGTGCTCGGCACGCACAGATTCCGGCGGATACCAGATCGGACGCACTCGCTTGTCCGTAATCCGGGTGAGTCCCAGCGGCGTCTTCCAATCCATCTTGCCAACGCTAATAGGGTAAGTCACCACGACCGGCGACTCACCTGCTTTCGGCTTCGGGAAGTAGTACAGCCGGTGCTCGGCAAGGCTGACAACGATGCCGTCGCGCGGACCCTCGGGAAGAATGTAACGCGACGGGATCACGATCTGACGATCCGCCCCTGGCAACCAGGGATCGACGCCGGGATTCGCGGCAACGATCTCCTCGTAACCCACGCTGTACTGGCGACCGATGTCGAGCAACGTGTCCTCATGCTTCGCAATGACCGTCTGCACTTCGCCGAGCACTGTTTCGGCATCCGAGACGATGGTAAAGGTCGACGCCTGAAGGACTGTCGGCGACAACAGCGCAGCAGCGAACGCGCAGCGGGAAAGTAGAGCAAGAAGCCGAGTGAAAACTTGCATAATTACGCAGTCTAGCAGTTCGTACCGAGTACACACGTGCGCAAATGCCTATGCATGGGCAATAGTCAACCACGTAAGGAGGCGAGACTGGGTAGACGCCGCAAGTGCCTACCGGCGGAAATCAACCTCATCCCTGCCGGACTACGCCGTCTGACTCACCCATTGGGCTTTCAGCGAGTTGGCGATGTGGGTCGGAACGCCCTTCTGCGCTTCGATCAGCGCCGCACGAATCGCGTAGCCGAACGACACGGCATCGGCACTGCCATGGCTCTTGATCACTACGCCATTGAGTCCAACCAAACTGGCCCCATTGTAGGTCCGTGGATCGAACTCACGACGCAGCGAACGCAGCACCGGCCACGAAGCGAGAGCAGCAAGGTAACGCAGCGGATTGCGCGTGTACTCCTCGCGCAGTGCGCCGACCACCATCCTGGCGACGCCTTCAATCGATTTAAGCGCCACATTGCCGGTGAACCCATCGGTCACGACCACATCGACATCGCCCGTAAAGATGTCCCCGCCTTCGACGAAACCCACGTAGTTGAGTTGACTGGCCGACAGTAGCCGAGCCGCCTCCTGCACGCCGCTGTGACCCTTGGTTTCTTCCTCACCGATATTGAGGATGCCGATACGCGGCTTGTCGATACCGCTCGTGTCGGCGGCCACGACCGAGCCCATGACAGCGAACTGAAACAGGTGTTCGGCGGTGCATTCGGAGTTCGCACCCAAATCGAGCATATGCGTAAACCCCTTGCGGGAACGAATACGCGAAATGATCGCCGGGCGGTCGATGCCTTCGATGGTCTTGAGGACGAAGCGCGCCGTGGCCATCAAAGCGCCGGTATTGCCGGCACTGATACACGCATGCGCCTCACCCGCCTTCACCAGGTCGATCGACACGCGCAATGAAGAGTCTTTCTTCTTGCGCAATGCCTCCTGGGGTTTTTCGTCCATTGCGACGACCTGCGTGGCTTCACGCAGCACCAGTCGCTGACCGTATTGCGCCGCTGAATTCCCCAGGTAGGGACGGATCTGTTCGCCCAGACCGACCAGCACGATCGTCAGGGCGGGCTCACGCGACAACGCTTCGAGCGATGCTGGCACGACCACGCAAGGTCCGTGATCGCCCCCCATCGCATCTATCGCAATCGCAATCGGTCGGGTAGTCGCCAAGGTGTCAGGCGCGAGCGCAGCGTGCCACCGGACGGCGGCACGCACGAAACATTACTCGGAGTCCGACTTGCTGCGTGTCTCGATGACTTTCTTGCCGCGATAGAAGCCATCGGGCGAAATGCGATGACGAGCGTGGGTCTCACCGGAAGTCGCGTCCACCGACACTGCAGGTGCGGCCAGGAACGCGTGCGCGCGCTGCATACCGCGCTTCGATGGGGTCTTTCGGCTCTTTTGAACAGGCATGACTCATTCACTCCACTGCAAACCTAATCTTCGATTCAACTCGGTCGATTCAAAACTCGGTCGATTCAAACTTGGTCGATTCAATTCGGTCGATTCAACTCAGCGCCCCCGGCGCTCAGCGCTTGCGCAGCAAGTCGCGCAGATTGCCGAAGGGTTGCTGGCGCGGCGACGTGTCCTCGGGTATCACTCGTTCCACCACCTCGACCGCGCTTGTCACGGGGCATTCGGCCGGTCGATGCATGGGCACGAGCGGCAACGCCAGCAGCGCCTGTTCTTCAGTCAACCATCGCAGGTCCAGTTGCGTCGCATCGACCGCAATCGGCTCATAGCCGCCGTACTCTTCAGGCGTCGCACTGTCGTCGCCGACAATGACCACACGAAACGATTCATCCACCGGCACTGCCACCGGCTGCATGCAGCGTTGGCAGGTCAATTCCACCAAGCCGGACAGATCGCCTTCGACCGTGACCTTGCCCTCAAGGGTTGCGAACTGCAGAGAGACTTGCAGCGTCGACTCCTCACCCACACCGGCTTCGATCAGACGGGGTAATGCGCGCGCCGCAAATTGCCGCTCGATCTGGCTGCGGGTCCGCGCGGCATGCACTGCATCCACGCAACTGGCGAAAGAGGCACCCGGGGGTCGCGACATGGGGCGCGTATACTAGCGGCGAGCTTGCAACCTGTCAAAAGAAAAGGGGTCTTAAATGCTTGTTTTTCTGAGACTTCAGCTGCCTTGCAGCGCGATTGCGGACCCTTCCCCAGACCTTGGCCGACTATGAGCGCTATCCGCGCCGCTGCCACGACGCCTCGCCTTGTCCTGGCTTCAACTTCGCAGTTTCGTCGGCAATTGCTGGAGCGCTTCGGCATCCATTTCACGGTGGCTGCACCGAACGTCGATGAGACCCCGTTACCCGCCGAAACCGCCATCGATCTGGTCAACCGGCTCGCTCGTGCCAAGGCGGATGTTATTGCGGCTCGTCATCCGCAAAGCCTGATCATCGGCTCCGATCAGGTTGCCTTGTTGGGACGCGACATCCTCGGCAAGCCCGGCAATCCGGAACGCTGCATCGCCCAGCTGCAGGCCTGCAGCGGGCAACGGGTCAGCTTTCACACAGCAGTTCACATCATCCGGTCCGACACCGGGGCGAATGAGTCGCACATGGACACCACCACCGTGTATTTCCGACGCCTCAGCGACGATGAAATCCGCCGTTACGTCGAACGTGACAAGCCCACCCAGTGCGCCGGCGGTTTCAAGGTCGAGGGTCTAGGTATCGCGCTGCTGGAGCGTGTCGAATCCAACGATCCCACCGCGCTGATCGGTTTACCCTTGATCTGGGTCGCCGCCGCATTACGACGCATGGGGCTGGCTGTACCCTGAAGAATCGCGCGCCCTTGTGGAAGTTCATTCCGCGTCGCTCTTCGCCGCCTTGCCGCGCGACTCACGCAGTTTCGCCAGCACGAGTTCCAGTTCTTCGGGTAAGGGCGCCGTGATATTGAACACACCGCCAGAATCCGGCCGCTCGAAACTCAACCTGTACGCATGCAGAAACATGCGCCGGAGCCCCGCTGACTTGAGCTTCGCATCGGCCTCGCGATCGCCATACTTCTCGTCACCCGCGACCGGATGGCCGCAGTGCGCCGCATGCACGCGAATCTGATGCGTGCGACCCGTGCCGATCGAAATATCCATCAGCGTTGCCTGCCTCCCGAACTGTTCCAACGGCTTGAAGTGGGTGATGGCTTCCTGGCCATTCTCATGCACTTTGACGATGCGTTCGCCGCCCTGCTTCAGATTGGTGAGGAGCGGCAAACTGATCGTCTTGTTACCGAACGGCCAGCGTCCCAGCAGCAAGGCGCGATAATGTTTGTCCATTTCGCGCTCACGCAGCTGCGCGTGCAGGTTGCGAAGCGCGGCACGCCGCTTGGCAATGAGCAGACAGCCACTGGTGTCGCGATCCAGCCGGTGCACCAGTTCCAGTTCCTTCAATTCGGGACGCAGCGCCCGCAGCGTCTCGATTACCCCGGTACTGACGCCGCTGCCGCCATGCACCGACACCCCGGCCGGCTTGTTGACCACGATCAGGTCGCGATCTTCATGCAGCATGGCTGCGGCAATCAGGTCGCGCAGCGACCTTGAAGGCGTGCCGGGCGGATCCCTGGGCTTCAATTTGACGGGGGGCACCCGGATACGATCGCCCTCGACCAACCGATAGTCGGGCTTCACCCGGCCGCTGTTCACTCGCACCTCGCCGCTGCGCAGGATGCGATACACCAACGTACGCGGCGCATCTTTGAGAATGCGGATAAGGAAATTATCGATCCGCTGACCACTATCGCCCTCGGCGGCATGCACGTAGACCACTTTCGAGGCCCCCTGCTCTTCCGACGCCTCGACCAGGCCCGCTGCCGGTAGCTGCCCCTCTTTCGGTATCTGCATTGCTGATTGAATCGCGTGTAAGCCGTTGATTGAGCAAAGCTGCTGCTATGTCCCGGGACGGTTTTCAGCTGGCGTTCGTCCTAGTCCTAGTCTGCACTGACATGACGATCACAGCACATCCGCAGCGCCTGTCGATGGAGGGCATTCACAGGCCCCCAAATCCAACGGGCGCTGCATCTTAGTTGGTTCTGCGGGAACCTGCCTTTCCCGAACTCGGGATTTGGGTCGACGAAAACGAATCGGGCAGGCACGCCGGCAGGATTAAAAAATGCGTGTGGCGCAAGCCCGTTTTGCCGACGCCGTGAATTTCGGCTCAAACAACGCCCACCGACACGATACGATGACGGGCGAGCGGCTCTAGGTGCCGGTACGCAAGATTCTCAGGTCGCGACACTTTGACGCACGGCGGAGGCAGCGATGTCCGCGCCCCGGCCTGATGCAACGCGGCTTGCCGGTCCTCGGGGTAGCGCGGCGTGAGTGCGTAGAATGCCGGTTCTTGCGCAGCGACCCGCATGAGCCGGATGGAATAACAGCGTCGGCAGTGGGGGAATTGATGTCCGAAGTCCCGTTGAGTGTTGAAACCGGCTTGGAACCGGCAACGTCGGATAGCGCAATCGCAGAGTGGCGCCGTAACTATCGCTTCAGCATAGCCAGCGCTTTCGGCTACGCGACCGCATGCCTCGCCCTCTACAGCACCGGGGCCTATGTCGGGCCGATCGCGAAGGCGTTCGGCTGGTCGCGCGTGCAAGTAACGTCCGGGCTGACAATTGCCATCCTCTCATCGGCGATTTTCGCGATACCCATGGGAATGCTGGTCGATCGCTACGGGGCACGGCGTTTCGCCGTGCCTGGTGTTCTCGTGATTGCGACAGCGTTCGCGCTGCTCGGGACGGCGTCAGGCAATGTCGCTCAATGGTATTTTCTTTGGGCATTGCTCGGCGTCGCATCGCTGCCCGTCCATCCGACCGTCTGGACAACGGCAATCGCCTCTCGTTTCGATCGATCCCGCGGCCTCGCGCTCGCCGTGACCTTATGCGGCGCGTCGTTGGGAACGGCGCTGTTTCCGCTGCTTGCCGCCCTGCTGACCCGCGTTCTGCCCTGGAATGCGGCGATCGCCGTTCATGCGGCGATCTGGGCGATCATCGCCTTCCCGATCGTCTACCTCTTCCTGCCCGGCGCTGATCCGGATCACGGATCGAACCGGGCCCGCGAGGTGAACCGATCTTCAACCACGCTGCTCGCCGGATTCCGCTCGTCGATTTATCTCAGATTGATCGTGGCGACGATTTTCCTCGGGGCGTCCGTCATGGCCTTCGCCATTTCCTTCGTGCCCATCCTGATCGATCGCGGGGCCGGCACCATGGAGGCGGCAGGCTACGCATCGATCGTCGGCGGCGTGGCAGTCATCGCCCGGCTCACGTCCGGACTCTTAGTGGACCGGTTCAACCCATTGCTCGTGGGTGCCGTCACGCTCCTGTTTCCGGTGGTGAGCGCGCTGCTGCTGCTGTCGGGTAACAGCACCATCACGTCCATTCTGGCGGCCCTGTTCCTGGGAATGACCCTCGGCGCCGAGATCGACGTGCTGGCCTACCTCACGGCGAAGTATTTCGGGACTAGGGATTTCGGCGCGCTGTTCGGCGGACAGGTCGCTGCGGTGGGACTGACCTCCGGCTTGGGCCCACTCATCGTCGCGGGCATCTTCGATCGGACCGGCAGCTATACGCTTTTTTTCTATTTCGTGGTCGTAGCCATGCTGATCAGCAGCCTGTGCATAGGCAGCCTGCCACGGACACCCCATTCCAAATAAACCACTCAAGCTATACCTATCGTCAGGGGAGATTCATGACCGACAAGCAAGACGTCGCCTTCGTTCCACACATTCTGCCTTTGGTCGGTGCCGATCCGGACAAGCGGCCGAGCGCGAAGATTCCGGGGCCGATGCCGGTGCTGCTGCACTACGCACCCAAGCCGACCAAGCGGATCATGATCTATGTTCCGGGACTCATCGAGGGCCTGCCCCTCACTGGCCGTCATGACTATCGCGTCCTCGGCCGAGCTCTCGACGCGATCGATTGCAGTTTGATGCTGACCCAGATGTCGAGCGCGCAATGGACGCCCGCACGGCGGTTCGAGACGTGCGCGGACGACATCCGCACGGCGGTGGAATTTGCCAAGTCCGAGGGCTTCACCGAAATCGCGCTTGCCGGCCTCAGCATGGGAGGGCCGCGGGTCGCTTATTGGAATGCGACCTATCCCGATTCGGCGGTCAAAACCATCATCTTCATCGCGACCATCGAATCGTCCTATCTCGCGTCCGCGCGAAACTGGACCGCCGAGCAGAAGGCGCGGCACGATGCGACACTTGACGCGTGCCGTGCAGCGATTGCCGAGGGCGAGCCCGATCGGATCATTCCGGGCGAACTACTAGGGCTTCCGATGCCGCTTTCAGCCGATGTCTATATCAGCTTCCTGGGTCAGCTGGACGAGATGAATGCCAGCACGATCAAGTTCGCCGATAAAGTGACCGTGCCGGCGGCAGTAATTCACAGCACGGAAGACGTCATCGCTCCGCCGGAGGGCGCGCAAGCGATACATGACAGCCTGATAAACGCGCCACGCCGTGGCCTTAAGTGGATCGAGGGCGGGGATCATCAGTTACTGACGCCGAACCGTGTCGGGGAGAAGACCTCGGCGGTGATCGCTGAGTGGATCGATGGCGCGCTTGGCCGCTGACTGGTCGTGAATAGGTAGCTGTCGATCGCTCTTCCACCGCCAATCGTCACGCCGCAGAACGGACTATTAGCAATGGCACGACATCCCTTCACGCGCGGCCTGCACGACCTGGGACGAGGCTGCTTCACCTTTCTGCAACCGAACGGCGGCTGGGGATGGTCCAATGCGGGGCTGATCGTTTCCGGGAAGGAAAGTCTCCTCGTCGATACGCTGATCGACCTTCGCCAGACGGGCGAGATGCTCGACGAAATGAAGCGCAAGGTGCCTGCGGCGCGCACGATCGACACAGTGGTAATCACCCATGCCAATGCCGACCACTTTCTTGGCAATCAACTGGTCAGTGACAGTCGCATCCTGGCCAGCAAGAAGACCAAAGCCGCGATCGAGAAATTCGACATCGCCCCCTCGCTGGCGATGACGCGCAACTGGGAGGCGTTCGGCGATGTCGGCTGGTTCTTTCATCATGCCACTGCAGGCGCCTTCGATTACGAGGGAGTGATCGTCACGCCTCCGAGCGACGGTTTCGAAGGACAGACGACTTTGCGTGTTGGGGAGAAGACGGTGATCGTCACCGACCTGGGGCCGGCTCATACCGAGAGCGATGCCATCATCCATGTTCCCGAAGACAGGATCGTCTACACCGGTGATCTTCAGTTCACCGAAGGTCATCCGGTCATCTGGGCCGGACCGTACGCCAATTGGATCGCGGCATGCGCCCATATCCTGAGCCTCGACGTGGAGACGGTCGTGCCGGGTCACGGCCCGATCTCCGACAAGTCGGACGTCCGCGCACTGAAGCATTATTTTGAGTACGTTCTCGCGGAGTCGCGCAAGCGCTTCGACGCGGGATTGAACTTCTACGACGCTGCCAAAGACATTGAAATGGATGCGTTTCGCGACTGGATCGATGGCGAGCGCCTAGTCGCCAACGTGCTGTCGGCCTATCGCGAGTTCGATCCGCACCATCTCGATGGAGTCGACACCGCGTTGCGAGCCGCGGCCGCCAATCCCTTCAACGTCATCGCCCGCTGGGTGCGTGAATGCGGTTGGGGTCATGGACACCCCGGCGGCGGCGACCACGCTCATTGACCGCAACCCGGCCCGGGCTAGGCCAGGATCAAAGATTTCCTAATCTAAAAAGTTCCTAATCTAAAAGAGGCACATCATGGATCTTCAGCTCAAAGGCAAGCGCGCGCTCATCACCGGCGGCAGTCGAGGTATTGGCAAAGCAGTGGCGCGCATGCTGCTCGAAGAAGGCGCGCGGGTAGTGATCGCGGCGAGGACGCAGGACACGCTGAATCAAGCGACCGAGGAGCTGGCGTCAGCGACGAAGGGAGAGGTCTATGGGCTGACCGTCGACACGGCCAACGACGCCTCAGTGGATGCCATGGTGGCAAACGCCGTGGCCAAGCTCGGCGGGCTCGATATCGTGATCAACGGCGCGGCGCGACCCGGCGCGGCGCCCGAAAAGCCTGGCATCGCCAATCTCACATCCGATTTTCTGATGGAGGAGCTGAACGTCAAGCTGGTCGGCTATGTCCGCGTGGCGCGCGCCGCGGCGCCGCATCTCGTCAATGCCGGTTGGGGACGGATCATCAACATCGGCGGGATCGCCGCGCGCGTGACCGTCGGGATCGTCGGATCGGTGCGGTGCGTCGCGGTCGCCGCCATGACCAAGAATCTGGCGGCGGAACTCGGTCCGAAAGGCGTCAACGTGACGACGGTCCACCCCGGCCCGACTCGAACGGAGGGCAGCGCCGCGTATTTGAAGAAGCGTGCCGAAAAGCTGGGAGTAAGCGTGGAAGAAGCGTTGCGCAGTTACGCCCCGACGCCGCTGATCGGCCGCATCGTCGATGCAGATGAGCTTGCGGCCGTGGTGACGTTCCTCGCCTCTCCGCGCAGCGTCGCGATCAACGGCGACGTCATCGCGGCCGGCGGCGGTACGCCGGAGTCGATCCATTATTGACGGGTCCAACCGCACTATTGAGCGGTCGAGGTTGGAGCGGCAGTCGACGTTACCTCTCAGCTCGGCAGCGGACCGTGCACGTTGCCGACCAGCCTCGCCGGACGCCAGAAGATCGAGGAAGCAGGCGATTGCGACAGTGATCGCCTGATAAACGCTTGGCGGCTAAAATGAGGAAGGCTCAGCACGAAAGCGAGATCGCAAGGCGCCGCAACGCGACCCATT
>JAIBJL010000152.1 GCA_020029545.1 Gammaproteobacteria bacterium | reverse complement strand
CCTGAACCCGCAGCTCACGCCGCTGCAGTTCGTGCTCACCATTTGCGAAGAGCTGGGCATCTTCGTCCGCGACGAGGATGAAGGCAGCCTCAAAGACCTGGTCGACATCCTGAACAAGCGCCTGCTGGCCGCCAATGCCAAAGGACGACGAGTCGTCGTCATCGTCGATGAAGCGCAAAACCTGACACCGGAAACCCTGGAACAGGTACGACTGCTGACGAACCTGGAAACCGCATCGCACAAACTACTGCAGATCATCCTGATAGGCCAGCCGGAACTGCGCGAGGTTCTGGCCCGCGTGGAGTTGCGTCAGTTGGCACAGCGCATCACTGGCCGCTATCACCTCGATCCGCTGTCGCGCCACGAAACGGCGACTTACGTGAATCACCGGCTGAAAGTTGCCGGCTCGACGGTCGAGATTTTCACGCCCGCGGCGCTGCGTGAATTGCATCGGCTGAGTTCGGGCATTCCGCGCATCATCAATGTGATGTGCGATCGCGCGTTGCTCGGCGCATTCACCCAGGAGACGCATCGCATCGGCCCGGCACTGGTGCGCAGCGCGGCGAGCGAAGTTTATGGCCGCACGTTCAGTGCGCCATGGATCAAAGTGCTGGCGGGTGTATCGGCAGTCGCGGCAGTCGCTGTGCTGGCCATCGGTGTGTGGCAATTGACGCGCGCACCGGTGGCGCAGGTGCCGATCGCCCAGGCATCTCAACCGCCAGCGGCGCAGGCTGTAGTAAGCGCACCGCCACCGGCAGCCGCGCCGCCACCTGCTACAGTCTCAACTGCAGCAGCTGAGACGGAACGTGACATCGGCGATCTGCTGAAGACACGTGCTGGCGAAACCAACACGGAAAGTGCGTTCGCGCAGTTGTTCGCGCTATGGGGCGGAACGTTTAGTCCCACACGGGGACGCCCTTGCGACCAGGCGATGCAGCAGGGATTGCAATGTGTCTACCAGCAGGGATCATGGGGGCAGCTGCGCACGCTGAATCGTCCGGCCATTCTCACGTTGATCGACGATGCCGGGAATGCGCACCAAGTGGTCGTGGCCGGACTGGACGCAGGTAATGCTCATGTCAGTCTTCGCGACTCGCAAATGCCGGTGTCGGTCGCATCCATCTCGCGCTACTGGTACGGCGACTACCTGGTGCTGTGGCGACCGCAGGTCGCGACGCAGGCCGCCTTGTCAGCTGGCATGCAGGGCGACAGTGTGCGCTGGCTACGCGACAGCCTGAATACCGTGCAGGGACGTATTCCCAAAGGCGTGTCGAGCGACTACTACGACGAGGAGCTAGTGCGCATGGTCGAAGATTTTCAGCGACAACATCGCCTCAATGTCGATGGTATTGCCGGCGTGCAGACACAGATTGTGCTGGATACCTTGAACAATCCTGCAGGCGCACCGCTGCTGCTCGCACAAGGGAACAACCCCAGTGAGGGAAGCTCATGAGCTTCATCCCATGAGCTTTATCCTCGATGCGCTGAAGAAATCCGAGGACGAACGCCAACGTACCGTCGGCCCATCGCTTGCCGATGCGCCTTTGCGACGCGTGCGGGTCGAGCGCCCGTGGTGGGCGGTTGCCGTGGCCGCGTTGCTGGTGATCAACCTCGGCGTGCTGCTCGTCGTCCTGATGCGCGACGGGCCGGACGCCACACCGGCCACTGTCGCGACACCCGCGGTCGCGCCGCAACCGGCACCGAGCCTACCGCCGCCACGAGCTGCGCCGGCAGAAACCACGTCGCAACCCGCGATGATGCCCGCGCAACCGGTGCCACCCGCGCCGGGTGTCTATCGGCAACCGGTCAATCCGTCCGTGCGTTCGCTGGCCGAAGAAGCCGGTACGCTGCCACCGGCAAACGGCATGGACGATCTCGATCGGCAGATGAATCCAGCGCTTGCCGCCGCCGCCGCAGTGCCTGCCGGGCCGGCAATGGTGCGACCGGTCCAGCCGCCAAATGTCACGCCCTTGCCCGGTGGCGCGACGTTTCCTTCAGTGGCAACGAATCGGGCCCCCGACCCGCGCGCTGACGAAGTGCTGCCGACGGCAGGCGATCTGGCTGCGGGTGGCACCAGTCTGCCGGAGCTGAAACTGGACATTCACGTGTACTCGAAGAACCCGGCGGAACGCTTCGTATTCGTCAACATGCGCAAGTACCTGGAAGGCCAGACGCTGCAGGAAGGGCCGGTACTGGAAAAGATCACCAACGACGGTGCAGTGCTGAATCAGCACGGGTTGCGGTTTGCGTTGCCGCGGCAGTGAGGAAGGGAAGAGTCGGGATTCGGGATTCGGGATTCGGGATTCGGGATTCGGGATTCGGCGCGCGTCGGATTGCAGAAAAATGCTGTCAACACATTTCGCTCGGCGCCGAGTCATCAACGGTAAACCGGCGGCGGCGCTCGGGTGCGTCACGGGTTGTGCCGCAGGCTGTGGCACAAGTTCCCCGTCCAGCGCCGCGCCAGGGTATAGACGGTAGAACGCCAGCATGCGCTTGATGTTGCGCTCTGAAAAGCCTCGGTGATGCAGTTTTCTTCGCCGAACACCTCATCAAGGAGAACTCGGACGCGGTGAACATTTTCATCTCCGATCTGGACAAAGATAGAGCCGGATTCGGCGAGGAGATCGCGTGCGACTGTAAGCCGGTCACGGAGGTATGTGAGATAGCTGTGAATGCCATCGCGCCAGGTATCTCGGAATGCTTTGACCTGCTCAGGTTCGCGAGTGATGTGATCCGCATTTCCGTCCTTACCTCGCGACTCGTCGTTGACCACTGAAAGTTGCTGTTGAATTTGATTCCATACGGAGGATCGAAGTAGATGCACTGCACCCTCCGACGCAATCCCTCGCGTTCCGCCAAACTCGTCATCACCTGCAATGAATCGCCAAGAATCATGCGATTCGACCAGTTCTGGTCGTGTTGATAAAACTCGGTCTTATCGACGCCTTTCGGAATGCCGTTGAAGTCAGAGAAGAGATCCGGTTGAACGCCCTCACCCTGCCCTCTCCCGGAATCGGGAGAGGGGTTTTCACGAGATGTGCGCAGCAGGTCGTCGATCAGCGCCTTGGGATAGATTTTTTCCTGAATGTATAGCGGCGGCGCGTGCACGACGAGATCGCTCCAATCCTGCTCGTCCTTGCCGCGCCAGACGAGCTGCGGATCGAGATCGGTATTGCGCGGGTACTTGATCTTGCGCGGCGTCGTTTCCTTCTCGACGACCGAGCTGTGCTCGGCGGTCGGAATGTTCTTGCGCTTCGCTTCCGTGTGCGTGAGCGTCTCGACGGACTTATTCGTCGTGCTCGTCTTCTTTGTGGCGGCCGCTTTTCTTGGCCATGCTCAGGTCTCGCCGGCCCGCATGGCATCTCTGGTGAGGATGCCGTACAGGGGCCTGTTGATGTAGTAGTTGGATCGACCGATTTTCTGCTTCAGCACGAAGCCGCCTTCGGTCAGCTTATCCAGATAGCGCGTCGCCGTGAGGCGCGAGACCTTCAGGTCGTGCTGGATGAACTCGATCTTGGTATACGGATGCGAGAAGAGATTGTTGATCAGGTCCTGGTTGTAGAACTTGTACTGCTCGCGGATGCGATGCTTGTAGTCGAACAGCAGCGCCTTGATCGCTTGAATGGTTTCGATGCCAGCGGCGGCTGTGTGCTCGACCGCGCTGAGCATGTACAGCACCCATTCTTCCCAGGTGTCGTGCTCACGAACGGATTGCAGCAGACGGTAGTAGTCGGACTTCGTGCGCACGATGTGCCTGCTGAGGTACAGCACCGGGATGTCGAGCAGCCCTTCCTTCACGAGATACAGCACGTTGATGATGCGACCGGTGCGGCCATTGCCGTCGTAGAACGGATGGATGCTTTCGAACTGGTGATGGATGAGCGCCATCTTGATCAGCGGATCGGCGTCGAAGTGCGGTTCGTTCATGAAGCGTTCGAGGTCGCGCATCAGATCGAGAATCACACCGGGATCTTGTGGCGGTGTGTACACGGTGCGGCCGTCGCTCGCCTTGAGCGCCGTGCCGGGCAGTTTGCGAAAGCCGGCGCTGTTGCGTTCGAGCTCGGATTGGATCTGCAGGATGTGATTGTTGGTGAGCAAGCCGGTGTCGCGCACGGCTTCGAAGCCGACACGCAGCGCTTGTCGATAGTGAGCGACTTCCTTCGCAGCGGCATTTGAAGTGTCTTCGGGGAAGGCGGCATCACGGAATAGTTCGTCGTGCGTGGTGACGATGTTCTCGATGGCCGAGCTGTCCTTCGCTTCCTGCAAACCCAGGGTGCTGATCAAAATGCTCTGATTGGGCATCGAAGCCGCGACGCCTTTCAGCTCCGCGAGCTGCCGGCTGGCACCGGCCAGTCGTTTCAGGATGTCCGGCCGCTCGAAACGGGCAGCGGACAAGGCCGTGAGGGGGGCGATCTCAGGCATCAGAATGTGTCGATTCAGTAGGCATGTCGTCCATGACGTGTATAGGAAAGTGACAATTTATATACATGTCGGTCCTGACATGTAAAGGATTTGATGTTTTTTGATGGAGATCAGCCGGTTTTGACTCTAACCGCCAGCTCGTCTGCTCCCATCACCTCGGAGAGCATGCTTTCGAAGGATTCGGCCACCTTCACGCGGCGGCTGAGGCGGCGCGACAACCGGCTTCGCGGTGAAATCGAACGGGATGCCCAGCTCATCTCAGGACAGGCATCACGCAAGCCATGCGCCAGCCGCTCACTCCACCAGCGGCGCCACTCGCTGACTCTCACCCCGATCCCAGGTCTTCAACCGCTCGCTCGTATAGCGATAACCCGCCTCGATGGCGCGATCGAAAGCGCGCCAGTTGAGCATATCGATCTGTTCGAGCGGTGGTTGCAGCAGCAGGTCCGACAGCTCGTGCCGGGCGGCGCGATTACCGGCGCTGTTGATCATGCCGGCGCGCCACAGGATCTGCAGGATGTTCACGCGCTGCTTGCGGCCGCGGAACCACTCGAACAGTTTCCAGAAGGGGGGAGCATCGGAGTCCGGGCTGGCGCTGGTAAACGCGCGATCCGATCCCACATCCACACCGATGATTCTGCCGATACCCGCTTCGCGCATGACTTCGACCGGCAGATTGTTGATCGTGGCACCGTCCACGAACAATTCGCCGCAGTGAATGACCGGCGGCAGCACACCCGGAATCGCCACCGAGGCTCGCAACCAGCGCCACAGCTCGCCACGCCGGTGCACCGCGAGCTGACCGCTCGTCAGGTTCGACGACACGCAGAAAAACGGCAGCGGGACATCTTCGATCGCCATCGCTTCGAACTCGCGCTGCAGCAGACGGCTCACCTTTCGCCCGGACACCAGCGACACGAAGGGCAAGGTGTAGTCGTTCAGCGGATTGGTATCGACGAAGCTGCGCCTGACCCGTGACGTCAGTTCCTCATCGCTCCATTGCATGGCGAAGCCAGCTGCGATGATGGCGCCAATACTGGTCCCGCCGATCGCATCGATCACGATGTTGGCCTCACGCATCGCCCGCAACACACCGATGTGCGCAAACCCGCGTGCGCCGCCGCCCGACAGCACGACACCGAGCGCACGACCCGACAGCAATCGTGCAACCCGTGCGATGTCGCTGCTGCTGCGGATATGGTGATGCGGAATGCCGGGCTTGAGATCGAGCCAGCCACTGCTGCGGCCGCGCACGATCGCGCCTTCATGCTGCAGGATCAGCTCGGTGCGTTGATTCGCACCGGCCGGTTCGGCGACTGCCAGCTGGGTCCATTGCTTGGTTGCGGAATTCGCCTTCGCCAGCAGCAGGATGGCATCCGCCTGTCGCAGGCACAGCTTGCTCCAGTTCGTCGGACCCGGATCGCAGACATACACCACGAATTCATTCGCGCGTTCGATCGCATGAAACCATTGGCTGGTGTGGTCCGCACCCCGTTGACTCCACACCAGCTCGGTGCGACCCAGTCGTTCCAGCTCGGTCGTGAGTTGCGCGGCAAATGTCGTGGCGCCGGCATCTGCCTCATTCGGCACGACGGCGAATGTCCGCGGCACCGCACGTCGTCCCCGCACCTGACGTTGCGAGGATTCCAGCCGGCGTACCATCAGCTGCGATATCCGCAGCAGGCCCTGCGGATGCGACAGCATCAACTCCTCGAACGCCGTGCGCGGCAGGCGCCCCAGTTCGGTGTCGCGCAGCGCGATGACAGTGGCAGTGCGAGGGTTGCCGGAGATGAGCGCCATTTCGCCAACGGTTTCCCCAGTCATCGCGCGACCGACCAGCCGACGGCTGCCGTGCTGGGGCGCGGGTGTGTAGGCCCCGAGGCTGCCGCTGACGACAAAGTACAGGCCGTCTGGCGGATCGCCTGCATCGAACAAAGTCTGACCGCCAGGCAAGGCAAACCACTCGATCGCATTCGCCAGCGCGTCCAGGAGCGGACGATCGAGCCCTTCGAACACGGGAAGCGTGCGCACCAGCCATTGGGCATCCCGCCATTCCAGGTCGCCTTCTTGATGTGGATCGTCGGCCAGGCTCATGAGGAGCGACTGTACGCGGGCGCACCGGTGAAGGCATCAGGAGCAGCACGCAGACGCAACCTTAGGAAGGCGGACATGGACTTTCCGGGGTCCGCCGGCGACTATCCACAAACCGCGCCATTCGATCACGCTGATCCTGAGCTGAGGGTTTGGACACAGCGCGCCCGCGGAAATAGCACGTAGCGCTTAACTCAAGAAACCTGCACCCTTCACGAGGAGTAAGGATTGTTTTGATACTCTGGTTTTGTCGCAGGACCCAGCAACTGTGACGGGGTTACAGCGTATCCGACGTACCTTCCCATTCCGCATAAGCGATCAAGGCCGCCTCGGCTAGTTCGCCTTCATACAATCGCTTGGCAAACGCAAGGCGCCGCTCGCGTCGAGTCAACTCCTGCGGCAACGACGATAGAACGATCGCGCGTGCCGTGTCATACATGGATGCAGCAATCCTCACCCGCTCATCTGGCGTCATACGATGGTAGCGTTCGTCTACCATGGCCTCGATCTCAGGCGAAGTGTCACTCACCGTTTATCTCCGCAAGGGCTTCGGCTACACCAAGTCGGCTAGCCCAGTGTTCCAAGTAGCCGCGATCCATCGACTCATCCAGCAGCGTGCGAACATCGCGACGCTGCAACTCTGATCCAGAGTCTTTTGCCCAGACGAGCTTGGAAAGGATGCGAGGAAGTCTAACGGAATTGAGTTCTTCTTGCGCCGCCTCTGGACTCCAAATCCCCACCAAGCGCTGAAGTGAAGGAGAGCTATCTCGTTCATGGCGCGACGGAAACGTGGCCGAAGAACGACGGCGTCACTGCGATTGGCCTGGTGGAATTGATGCGCAAGCTCGCAAAATAGGTGTTCCTGCTTACTGCAACCGCGCTTTACTTGTCATCTCACTCTATCGGTATTGCAGGAACAGAGTGTCGGGATTCGGGATTCAGCAGGACGATCGAAGACGGGCCGTGCATTATCAAGTGATTCTTTGACTTCTTGGCGATCCCAATTCCCGGAATCCCGACCTTTCCCTGTCAACGCGGAGGCAACGTGAAGCTCGAAACTCTCTCTGTGCACATCGGTCGCGGCGTCGATCCCGCCACCGGCGAAGTCGCACCGCCGATCCGGATGAGCACCACGTTCGAGCGCGATGTCGATGGCAAATTCTCGCGCGGCTTCACCTACAGTCGCGCGGACAATCCGGGTCGTCGCGATCTGGAGCAATGTATCGCCGCACTGGAAGGCGGAGCGGACGCCACCTGCTATTCGTCAGGCTCGGCAGCGTCGCTGGCCGTCTTCAGCCTGCTGCGGCCAGGCGACCATGTCGTCGCGCCGATCGAGTCGTACCATGGCACCGCGAAGCAACTGCGCGACATCGTTGCACCGCTGGGTGTGCGAGTCAGTTTTGTCGACATGACCAGTCTCTCGAAGGTGACGGCAGCGTTGAGCGGGCCGGCGCAGCTGGTCTGGATCGAGACGCCTTCGAATCCCATGCTCAACATCAGCGATATCCAGGCCATCGCCGAGCTGGCGCAGCGTCGTGGCGCCGTGGTGTGTTGCGACAACACGTTCGCGACGCCCGTGCTGCAGCGTCCGCTCGAAATCGGCGCCGATCTCGTCATGCATTCCAGCACCAAGTATTTCGGCGGACACAGCGATGTCATGGGCGGTGCCGTCGTCACGCGCGATCGCGGCAGCCTGGCCGAGCGCCTGCGCGATTACCAGGGCACCGCCGGCAATGTGCCCTCGCCTTTCGACTGCTGGCTGATTCGTCGCAGCCTGACCACGCTGGCCTGTCGCATTCGCACGCAGACAGCCAACGCTCAGCGTATTGCCGAGTACTTGACTCGCAGCGAGCAGGTGGAGCGGGTGTTCTATCCTGGGCTCGAAACGCATCCCGGTCATGACATTGCGCGGCGCCAGATGGCAGGCGGATTCGGCGCGATGCTGTCATTCTGCGTGCGTGGCGGACGGGACGAAGCCTTCGCAGTGGCCGCGCGGTTGCGCCTGATCACGCGCGCCTCCAGCCTCGGCAGCGTCGAATCGTTGATCGAACATCGCGCGTCGGTGGAAGGGCCGCACTCCGTCACGCCGCAGAATCTGCTGCGTGTCTCGGTCGGATTGGAACATGCCGACGATCTGATCGGTGATCTGCAGCAGGCATTGTCGCAGGCCGGGCGCTTAACCCAGTGATCTGGCCATCAAAGTGATCTGGTCATCAAGAAGTACCGCTCGCGCCGCTCAAATCCCAATCCTGCATAGAGTTGCTGTGCAGCCGCGTTATCGCGGTCGACTTCCAGATGCAGGGCACGCAAGCCCGCTGCCGACAGTTGTCGCGCGATCTCGCGGATGGCACGCGACGCGTAGCCCCGACCGCGATGCTCCGGCAGCACGAACAGTTCGTCGATATAGGCATCGTTGCCTCCCAGTTCGAGACTGAACCCGAAACAAATGGCCACGTAACCGACGACGGTGGTATCCAGGCGCAACAGATCGACGCGTCCCCATTGCGGCTCGCTCAGCAGCCGGTGAAGCGTCCGCGTTGCCAGCTCCAGATCGAACGCCAGTCCGTCGTCGCGATAATAGCCACGCATCAACGGCAATATGCTGTCGAGATCCGCGAGGCTCGCCCGCTCGATCCGCGGCATGGACAAGGTCGACTGAGTACCGGTCATGCGTACCCTTCAATCACTCGGCAGCCAATCGGGTCAGCGCATCGCCGGTCACGCGAAAAATTGTCCATTCGGCCAACGGTACCGCGCCAAGATTCTTGTAGAAGTCGATCGCGCGCTGATTCCAGTCGAGGACCGACCATTCGAAGCGGCCGCAGCCGCGTTCCACTGCCAACCGTGCCAGGTATCGCAGCAAGGCTTCGCCGCAACCTTGGCCCCGGTATTGCTGCCGGACGAACAGATCCTCCAAGTACAGACCCGGTTTGCCAAGGAAGGTCGAAAAATTGTGAAAGAACAACGCGAATCCCACGACTTCCGTGCCGGCGCGGGCCACGACGACTTCGGCGCTCGGTCGCGCGCCGAACAACCCCTCGTGCAGCTGCTGCTCGGTCGCCTGTACTTCATCGAGCAATCGTTCGAACGCGGCCAGTTCGCGGATCAAGGTCAGGAGGGTGGGCACATCCGCTGGCGTGGCGGCTTCGATCCGAACCGCGAGCGGTGGAGCATTCATCACTGGTCTCGCCTTTCTTATGAGGCGCCAAGGATAACTTGCATCGTTAAGTCATTCGATATATTTTTTGTCCGGTTGCAGAGCTAACTCTCACTCAACTCAAATAATTCTGAACAATGACCGAACAAGCGAAGCTGCCTCTGAACGCTCTGCGAGCCTTCGAGGCCGTGGCCGCCCATTTGAGTTTCACGGGCGCTGCGCATTCCCTGAATGTCACGACGGCCGCGGTCAGCTCGCACATCAAGTCGCTGGAAGAGTTTCTCGAAACCCCGCTGTTTATCCGGCACAGTCGCTCGGTACGACTGACGCCGCAAGGTGCGCGACTGCTACCGGGAATTCAACGTGGCCTGGGTGAACTGGGCCGGGCCGTCGAACAGCTGCAACACGATCGCACCAGTGGCCAGCTGAATATCAGTCTGCTCGGATCGTTTCTGCAGAAATGGCTATTGCCGCGCCTCGGTGACTTCTATCAAAAGCATCCCGGGATCGATCTGCGCTTCAATGCGAGTCGCGAGCTGGTGAACTTCATGCAGACCGACTTTCATGCGGCCGTGCGCTATGGCGGCGGCAATTGGCCGCAGCTGCGTGCCGAGAAAATGCTCGACGACTGGGTGTTTCCGGTTGCCAGCCCCACGCTGTTTGCGAAGCTCGGCAATGTCGACACCATGGGCGATCTCAACAAGTATCCC
>JAIBJL010000151.1 GCA_020029545.1 Gammaproteobacteria bacterium | reverse complement strand
GTTCCGTTGCGATGCGAACGTGTCGGTGCGTCCGATGGGCCAGGAAAAGTTCGGTACGCGCTGCGAGATCAAGAATCTGAATTCGTTCCGCTACATCGAGAAGGCGATCAACTACGAAGTCGCACGCCAGATCGAAATCATCGAAGGCGGCGGCAAGATTCGTCAGGAAACCCGCCTGTACGATCCGGACAAGGGCGAGACGCGCGCGTTGCGTTCCAAGGAAGAGGCGAATGACTACCGCTACTTCCCCGATCCGGATCTGCTGCCTGTCGCGTTCGATCAGGCGTACGTCGAATCGGTGCGGGCGACCTTGCCGGAGCTGCCGGATGACAAGGCGAATCGCTACATCGAGACATTTGGTTTGTCCGCCTACGACGCCGCGGTGCTTACCTCGAGTCGCGAACTGGGCGATTACTACGAGAGTGTGCTGCCGCTGCTCAAGAGTATCGAAAAGCAGGGCAACGAAAAGCTCGCTGCCAATTGGGTCATGGGCGAATTGTCGGCGGCCTTGAACAAGGACGGCATCGAAATCACGGCATCGCGAATCGATGCGCGACGGCTGGCCGGCCTGCTGGCGCGCATCGTCGATGCAACCATCTCCGGCAAGATTGCGAAGGAAGTCTTCGAGCAGATGTGGGCGCAGGACCAGGACGCGGACGCCATCATCGAAGCCAAAGGACTCAAACAAATCACCGACACCGGCGCGATCGAAAAGGTCATCGACGATGTGATGGCTGCGAACCCGAAGCAGCTCGCCGATTACCGTTCGGGCAAGGATAAGCTGTTCGGCTTCTTTGTTGGCCAGGTCATGAAGGTCACCGGCGGCAAGGCCAATCCGGCTCAGGTGAATGACCTGTTGAAGTCCAAGCTGGCGGGATGACGAGGGCTACCGGCCAGTTGTCCGAGCCTAAATCCATGCACGACCGCGATTGCCTGCATCGCTTCCTGTTCGAGCATCTGCCGATTCGCGGCCATATCGTGCATCTCGATGCGGCGTGGCGCGCACTGCTCGAACAGCGTGACTACCCGGAGAATATCCGCGACACCCTCGGCGAAGCCGTGGCGGCCTCCGTGCTGCTGGCAGCGACGCTGAAATTCGACGGCACTCTCAGCCTGCAACTGCAGGGGCAGGGGCCGATGCATCTGATGCTGGCACAGTGCTCGAGCCAGTTCGGTGTGCGTGCCGTCGCGCGCTATCGTGAGGTCATCGATTCGCGCGACATTTCGGTGCTGTCGGGCCATGGAAATCTGAGCGTCACGCTCGAAAACGACGATCTGTCGCAGCGCTATCAGGGAATCGTACCGCTCAGCAGCGATCGCATGGCGCAGTGCCTGCAGGGATACTTCGAGCATTCCGAGCAACTGCCCACACGCTTGTGGTTGCACGCGGATGAGAAGGGCGTTTCCGGGCTGCTGCTGCAGCGGATCTCCGAAGATACTGCGACACGGCGCGGTGCGGGGCACGTGTCGTCCCTGCTCGATGTACCGCCGGTCGACATCGACGATGCCTGGGCGCGTGTGCAATTGCTGGCGGACACACTCAAGCCCGAGGAACTGCAGAGGCTCACCGACCGGCAGATTCTGCGGCGCTTGTTCGCCGAAGACGATGTGCGCATGTTCGAATCGACACCGGTGTTCTTCCGCTGTCGTTGCTCGCGCGAGCGGGTCAGCGGCATGCTCAAAGGATTGGGTGCCGCGGAAATCCGCTCCGTGCTGCAAGAGCGCGGCGTCGTCGAAGTGCGCTGCGACTTCTGCAATCGTGCTTATCAGTTCGATGCCGTTGATATCGAGCAGCTCTTCACGACCGGCCCTGCCGGTAGCAGTCCTTCAGTGCACTGATCAGTGCACGGGCGTCAGTCACTCGGCTACCGGCCGGCTGCCGGAGACCCCAGCACAACACAATGATTTATAAGGGATTGGATTCCGCGGCCATGGATTAGCGGGTCCATTGTGACGAAGTCTCTTGCCAGCCTGTCGTGTGGGCGGGTATAAATCGACCCCATGAATAAGGATTTCCTTATATCTTTAAATCATGGCTAGCACCTTCGCCGATGCTGTGTCGAAGCTGCGTGCAGCGGCCGAACCCACGCGAGTGAGGATTCTGGCGTTGCTCGCCCGTGCCGAGTTGACGGTCGGTGAGATTTGCGAGGTGCTCGGCCAGAGTCAGCCGCGAGTGTCACGGCATTTGAAGTTGCTCACCGATGCCGGTCTCATCGACCGCCTGCGTGAGCGCCACTGGGTCTACTATCGGGTGCCGCCGATGGGTGCCGGTCGGCAGGCGACACATCAATTCATGGCGATGGTCGATACAGCCGATTCCGTCTTGCAACTGGATCGGCACCGGATGGAACGGGTACTGACGGAGCGTGCTCGCCGCGCTGCGGCGGCCAGCGAGGCCGATCCGCAATTGTCGGCCCAGATCGAGGCGACCTTGTTGCAGGAATTGGGCAGCGAACCGATCGGCGCACTGCTGGATGTGGGCACAGGCTCCGGCCAGATGCTGAAGCTGCTCGGTGCACGAGCGGTGCGGGCGGTGGGAGTCGATGTGTCCAGTGACGCACTGCGCCTGGCACGCACGAACATCTACGAAGCGGGCCTCAATCATTGCGAGCTGCAGCATGGCGATATGTACGAGCTGCCCTTCGGTGCGCCGCTTTTCGATGTCGCTACGGTGGGTCGTGTCCTGTCGCGGGCCGAACGGCCGGTGCCTGGGCTCACCGAAATTGCGCGAGTGCTCAAGCCGGCGGGTCGTCTGATTCTGATCGACGACTTCGATTCGCTGTCGCAGGCAATCGGCGGCAATCCGCTCGTGGGATTGAGCAACTGGTTCACTGCTGCAGGACTCGAATGCGTGCGTGTGAATTCAGTGGATACCGACAACGGACACTGGTTGATTGCATTGGGACGACGCGCAGCGAGCCAGCGCGTGGCTGCCTGACGGTAATTTCGTTTTCTCTTAGGAGGAGTCATGCTCGTTGAAACATTAAGGGATCGCGTTGGTACCGCCGCAACGAATTTCCGGCAGCGACCGGTCGTCTCGTTCGAGTTCTTTCCGCCCAAGGACGAGGCGATGGAGAAGACGCTGTGGCAGTCGGTCGAACGCTTCATACCGCTGCAGCCGAAGTTCGTTTCGGTGACGTACGGTGCCGATGGTTCGACGCGCGAACGCACGCACCACATCGTCACACGGATTCAGGAAACCACGTCACTGATGGCCGCACCGCACCTGACCTGCGTCGGCGCGCCGCGCGAGGAGATTCTCGACATCGCGCGCAACTACTGGGCGCATGGCATTCGGCACATTGTGGCGTTGCGTGGTGATCCGCCGGCGGGCACCACGACGTACACGGCACATCCACAAGGGTTTGCGTATGCCGTCGATCTGGTGAAAGGCCTGAAGTCGATCGGCGACTTCGACATCTCGGTCGCGGCATATCCTGAGATGCATCCGGAAGCGCCCAGCGCGCAGTTCGATCTCGACTACCTGAAGGCGAAAATCGATGCGGGTGCGAATCGTGCCATCACGCAGTTCTTTTTCGACACCGATCATTTCCTGCGGTTCCGCGATCAGTGCGCAGCTGCCGGTATCAAGGCCGACATCATTCCCGGCATTCTGCCCATTACGCGCTTTCCCCAGATGCTGCGCATGGCGCAGCGCTGTGGAGCGAGTGTGCCGGACTGGCTCGCACATCGCTTCGACGGACTCGACGACGATGTCGAAACACGCAAGCTGATCGCTGCCTCGGTCGCGATCGATCAGGTGCAGGAGCTGCAGCGGCATGGCGTCGAGCTGTTCCATTTCTATACGCTGAATCGTTCCGAGCTGACCTACGCTATCTGTCATTCGCTCGGCGTGCGCCCTGCAGCCGAAAGAGCCACTGCCTGATCGATCGAACGCCTTGCCCGGAGAAGTGTATGTCCCGTTCCGACCGCATTGCCGCACTCCATCAGGCGCTCAGCGAGCGCATCCTGGTGCTCGACGGTGGCTTTGGCACCATGATCCAGGAGCACAAGCTCACCGAGGCTGACTATCGCGGCACGCGCTTCGCAGACTGGCGCTGCGACATGAAGGGCAACAGCGATATTCTGGTGCTGACGCAACCGGACATCGTCGAAGGCATTCATCGCAAGTATCTGGAGGCCGGCGCCGACATCATCGAAACCAACACGTTCACGGCGAACTTTCCGTCGCAGGCGGACTATCAGCTGGAAGATCTGGTGCACGAGATCAACTTCGCAGCAGCCAGCCTGGCGCGCAAAGCGGCGGACGACTTCGCCGCAAAGACCGGCCAGGTGCGCTTCGTTGCCGGCGCGCTCGGTCCCACGAATCGCACGGCGTCGCTGTCACCGAATGTCAACGATCCGGGTTTTCGCGCCATCAACTTCGATCAGCTTGCCGATACCTATCACATCGGCGCTTGTGCGCTGATCGACGCCGGCGTCGATTTGTTTCTGATCGAGACCATCTTCGACACGCTGAACGCCAAGGCGGCGATCTTCGCGGTTCAGAAAGCGATGCGCGAGAAGGGCGTCGAACTGCCCATCATCATTTCCGGGACGATCACCGATGCTTCGGGCCGCACGCTCTCCGGTCAGACGACCGAGGCATTCTGGAATTCCATCCGGCACGCGAAGCCGCTGGCCGTCGGACTCAACTGCGCGCTAGGTGCAAAACAGTTGCGGCCGTACATCGAAGAACTCTCGCGCATCGCCGACACCTATATCAGCGCCTATCCCAACGCCGGCCTGCCGAATGCGTTCGGCGAGTACGACGAGGAGCCCTGCCAGACCGCGGATCTGATCAAGGACTTTGCGGCCAGCGGCTTCGTCAATATCGTCGGCGGCTGTTGCGGCACGACGCCGCATCACATCCAGCACATCCGCGAGGCGGTGCAGGGCATTGCGCCGCGCAAACCTCCCGTATTGGAACCGCGCTGCCGGCTCGCCGGCCTGGAGCCTTTGAACATCGGGTCGGACAGCCTGTTCGTCAATGTCGGCGAGCGCACCAATGTCACCGGATCGGCGAAGTTCCGGCGCCTCATCGAGGCCGACGACTACAACGCGGCGCTCGATGTCGCGCGTCAGCAGGTTGCTTCGGGCGCGCAGGTCATCGACATCAACATGGACGAAGGCATGCTCGATTCGGAAGCCGCGATGGTGCGCTTCCTGAATCTAATCGCCTCCGAACCGGATATTTCGCGCGTACCGCTGATGATCGACTCCTCGAAGTGGACGGTGATCGAATCGGGTCTCAAGTGCGTGCAAGGCAAGTCCATCGTCAATTCCATCAGCCTGAAGGAAGGCGAAGAACAGTTCCTCAAGCACGCTCGTATGGTGCAGGCCTACGGTGCGGCAGTCGTCGTGATGGCGTTCGACGAACAGGGTCAGGCGGATACCACCAAGCGCAAGATCGAGATCTGCAAACGCTCGTACGACACGCTGGTCGGGAAAGTCGGCTTTGCACCCGAAGACATTATCTTCGATCCGAACATCTTCGCGGTAGCCACCGGTATCGAGGAACACAACAACTATTCGGTCGACTTTATCGAGGCGACCGCGGAAATTCGACGTCAGTGTCCGCATGCGCATATCAGCGGCGGCGTCAGCAACGTGTCGTTCTCGTTCCGTGGCAACGACCCGGTTCGCGAGGCCATGCATTCGGTGTTCCTCTACCACGCCATCAAGGCCGGCATGACGATGGGTATCGTCAACGCGGGCCAGCTGGCGATCTACGAGGACATCGACAAGGACCTGCGTGAACGAGTCGAAGACGTGATCCTGAATCGTCGGCCGGACGGCACCGAACGTCTGCTGGACATCGCGGGTCGCTACAAGGGCGAGGCAGGTCAGAAGCGAGTCGAGGATCTCGCCTGGCGCAGTTGGCCCGTCGTGAAGCGACTGGAGCATGCGTTGGTGAAAGGCATGGACGAATTTGTCGTGGAAGATACGGAAGAGGCACGCACGCAGTTCGCCCACCCGATTCATGTGATCGAAGGTCCGTTGATGGATGGGATGAACGTCGTCGGCGACCTGTTCGGCGCCGGCAAGATGTTCCTGCCGCAGGTGGTGAAATCCGCGCGCGTCATGAAGAAGGCCGTCGCGCACCTGATTCCGTACATCGAAGCGCTGAAGGCCGGTACCGGGGCTTCCCGTTCGAACGGCAAGATCGTCATGGCGACCGTCAAAGGCGATGTGCATGACATCGGCAAGAACATCGTCGGCGTCGTGCTTCAGTGCAATAACTTCGAGGTCATCGATCTGGGCGTGATGGTGTCGTGCGATCGCATTCTGGAAGCGGCACAGCGCGAATCGGCAGACATGATCGGTCTGTCGGGACTGATCACGCCGTCGCTCGATGAAATGGTGCATGTGGCGCGCGAGATGCAGCGGCTGGGCTTCGACAAGCCGTTGCTGATCGGTGGCGCGACCACCTCTCCGGCGCACACGGCGGTGAAGATCGATCCGCAGTACAAAGGCGCGGTCGTTTACGTGAAGGATGCATCGCGCTCGGTCGGCGTGTGCCAGCAGTTGCTGACGCCTGCGACGCGTGAGGCGTATGTCACGCAGATCAAGTCCGATCACGCGACGCGCCGCGAGCAGCATCAAGGCAAGAAGACCAAGAGTCCGCAGCTGACGATTGGCCAGGCGCGGGCCAATCGCTTCAATGGCGACTGGGCCAATTACTCGCCGCCGGTGCCGAAGTTTCTCGGCATTCGCACATTCGACGATTTTTCGCTGGAAGACCTGACGCGCTACATCGATTGGATGCCGTTCTTCAACGCCTGGGAGTTCGCCGGCAAGTTTCCGGACATTCTCACCGATCCCATCGTGGGCGAGCAGGCCAGCACGCTGTACAACGATGCACGCAAGATGCTGAAACAGATCGTGCGCGAGCGCTGGCTGACGGCGCGCGCCGTGTTCGGTCTGTTTCCGGCGAACAGCGTCGATGACGACGATGTCGAGATCTATACCGACGAATCGCGCACGACCGTACTGCATCGCCTGCACTTCCTGCGTCAGCAGAAGGGCAAGCCGGCCGGCCAGACGCATGACTGCCTGGCGGATTACATCGCACCGAAGTCCTCGGGTGTCAGGGATTACATCGGTTCATTCGCGGTAACGGCCGGCATCGGTATCGACCAGCGTGTCGCGCAGTTCGAGAAGGTACACGACGACTATTCGAGCATCATGCTCAAGGCATTGGCCGATCGTTTCGCCGAAGCATTCGCCGAGCGGCTGCACGAGCGCGTGCGCCGCGAGTTCTGGGGCTACGCACCGGAGGAACGCTGGACGAACGACGATCTGATTCAGGAGAAGTATCGCGGCATTCGCCCGGCACCGGGCTATCCGGCCTGCCCCGACCACACGGAGAAGGCCACGCTCTGGAAACTCCTCGATCCGGAGCGCAATGCCGGCATGACCATCACCGAATCGTTCGCGATGTTGCCGACCGCCGCGGTCAGCGGCTGGTACTTCTCGCACCCGGGGTCGCGTTACATCAACGTCGGCAAGATCGATCTGGATCAGGTGCAGAACTACGCGGCGCGCAAGAAGATCTCGCTGGAGGAAGCGCAGCGGTGGCTGTCGCCCAGTCTGGGCTACGATCCGGACTCGGAGTCGAACGCCGATGCCGCATAGCACGCATCGGCAATGGGGCATGCCTGACTACGAACCAGGTGGTCGGGAGTTCGAATCTCTCCGGGCGCGCCATTACAGATCAATAGCGTGGATGGCAAGAACACCGACCGCTACATCACCCGCCACCACGGCACGGCGACGATCCGGTCGTCTAGCCAGTAGCTCTCGTCTCCGCCATGCACGACGACTCCGCCGAGCGCTTGCTTGGGGTGCTCGGCGAGAAATGTGCGTAGCCCCGTTATGTCCCGAATCCCGGGCTGCTTGGCAGCCTTCACTTCGACACCCACCAGTCGATTCTTCGATTCGATGACGAAATCGACCTCGTGACCACTGGAGGTGCGCCAATACGTGACCTCGGGTTGCGGCACCTGGGTGTCCCGCCACGCCAGCAGGTCGCACAACACTAGGTTCTCGAAGTGCGCGCCCGTGGGCGTGCCTTCGGCGCCACCATGGGCCAGATGCAAGGCGAGGCCCGAGTCGTTCCAGTACAGCTTCGGCGTCTTGATCAACCGCTTGGTGCGATTTACGGCGTATGGCTCCAGGCGCACGATCTGGTACGACGTCTCGAGCAGGTTCAGATAGCGATGCACGGTCATCGCTGGTAGTTGGACATCGCGCCCGAGCTCGCTCTGATTGAGCAGATTGCCGATGCGCAAGGCCGCGGCTTTCATTAGTCGCTGGAAGTCCCCGAGATCGGCCACTGCGGCGAGATCGCGCAAGTCGCGTTCGAGATAGGTGGTGACGTAGCCGTCGAACCACAGCGTTCGGTCCCCCGCAGCGAGCCCGCTGTCGCTGATGGCAACTTCGGGGAAACCACCCTTGGCACTGGTTGCCTGCCAGGAAGCGGACGGCGTCTTCTCGGCTCGAACCAGATCGAGCCAGCCTGGCGCGGCCTCTTCAAAGAAACTTCCCCAGATACCGGTATTGCCGAGGCCAAGCTGCTCGCGTCGCGTCATGGGCCAGAGCCTGAGGTAATACGCCCGACCCGCGAGCGAGTCTCCGACGCGTTTCATCAGCAGCAGATTGGCCGAACCCGTGAGTACGAACTGGCCGCGGAGCGCCGGCCTTTGTCGATCGACGACGGACTTGATGGCGAGGATGAGGTCCGGCTCGCGCTGCACCTCATCGATGATCATCCGCGTCTCGCTGCGCACGAATGCGGGCGGGTTCTCGCGTGCCCGGCGCAGGATCGAAGCCTCGTCGAGGCTGAAATAGGGCAGACCCTTGAGAGCCGGATGGTGCTCGACGAAGGTGCTCTTGCCCGCCTGCCGGGGGCCCGTGACGATGACCACCCGCATAGCGCCGAGTGCCTGTTTCAGCAAAGGGGCGGCCGCTCTGGGCAGGACTAGCATGCCGGATAACTTAACATTTAGTGGTGGATAATCCAACACCGACCGTTGGGTTATTCGACGCACATGAACGCATTTCGCCACCGCTTCCCGCCCTCGCAAAAAGCACTACCTCCCCACGCCACATCAGCTTTGGGAGAGCTGTGACGCGTGATTTGCTGAAATTGGGGGGCATGTTGGGCAAACTACGCGCCCTTTGAATCCATCGGCGCCGGGCGCCGGCCCACATGCTGCTCGAAATCTCGACGACACACTCTCCCGCCTCCGATCTCGGGTTTCTGCTCGAGAAGCATCCCGCGCGCGTGCACGATTTCGAGATCGCCGGCGGCAAGGCGACTGTGTTTTATCGCGAGGCGAACGAAGCGCGTTGCACCGTGGCCTTGCTGCTCGACATCGATCCCATTGGGTTGGTGCGGGGCAAGGGGCCGGCCAATCTGGACATGCCTCTGCAGCAGTACGTGAACGATCGACCCTATGTCGCGTCGTCGTTCCTGAGCGTTGCACTGGGGACGGCGTTTCGGTCTGCGCTCGCCGGAAAGTCCCGGTCGCGACCGGAGTTGGCTACGACCGCGATCCCGATTGAGGTGCGCATGCCGTCGCTGCCGTGCCGTGGCGGGGAAGGATTGCTGCGGATGCTGTTCGAGCCTTTGGGCTACGAAATCGAATCGACTCGAATCCCGCTCGACGGCAACAATGCGGATTGGGGAATGTCGCCGTACTACAGCGTGGTCCTGCGCGCCACGAAGACCCTGCGCGAAGTGCTGCAGCACCTGTACGTGTTGATTCCCGTCTTGGACGACGAGAAACACTATTGGGTCGGCGACGCAGAAGTCGAAAAGTTGTTGCGGCATGCGGGCGAGTGGCTGGGCGCACACCCGGCGCGGGAAGCCATCGCCAGGCGCTACTTTAAACACCGTCGCAGCCTGGCGCGCGACGCGCTCACGCGGCTAGTCGTTGAGGAGGAAGGTCCAGCCGAAGAGGAAGATCAGGCGCCGCGCCCCGGGCAGGCGCGCGAGCAGCAGCTCGAAGAAAAGATCAGTCTGAATCAGCAGCGCATCGATCGCGTAACGCAGATCGTGCAAGGTTTCGGCGCGACGTCAGTCGTGGACCTGGGTTGCGGCGAGGCAAAGGTCCTCGCGAGCCTGTTCAAGTTGAAACAACTGACTCGACTCGTCGGCATGGATGTCTCGATGCGTTCACTGGATCATGCGGCGGAGCGTTTGAACCTCGATCGCTTGCCCCCACGCCAGCGTGAGCGCATCTCGTTGATCCACGGCTCGCTCATTTATCGTGACAAGCGGCTGGCGGGATTTGATGCAGCGACGGTCATCGAAGTGATCGAGCATCTCGACGCTGCACGGCTAGCGGCATTTGAACGCGTGCTGTTCGAATTCGCGCGACCCGCATCGATCGTAGTG